>JBKKBV010000039.1:0-4930 GCA_046713375.1 Candidatus Limnocylindria bacterium | reverse complement strand
TACGCCCACGTCTTCGCCTGGCAGCGGGCGCTGGCCGAGGCGGGGCTGCCGATCGAGGGCTGGCGAATCCACCGGCGCATCGGGATGAGCGGCGGCCTCTTTACGCGCGCGGTGGCTCGCGAGCTTGGCCGTCCCCTGAGCGACACGGAAGTCGAGGAGATCCAGCGGCGCCACGGCGAGCTCTTTCGCGAGCTGGTGCCGGAGCGCCGTCCGCTTCCCGGGGCCGTTGAGCTGCTCGCGCACCTCCGCGAGGTCAATGTGCCGTTCGGGATCGCGACCTCCGGCCGCCGCCCGGAGATCGACGCGTCCCTGGAGATCCTCGGCGTGGGGGCCGATGTGATCGTCGTCGAGCGTGGCGACGTCCTGCGCGCGAAGCCGGAACCTGACCTGTTCCTCGCCTGCCAGGAGCGGATGGGGGTCGAGATCCGCGACGTGACGGTGGTCGGCGATGCGGTCTGGGACCTGCTGGCGGCCCGTCGTGCCGGGATGCTGTCGGTGGGGTTGCTGACGGGGGGTTATGGCGAGGACGAGCTGGGGCGCGCGGGTGCGTTCCGCGTCTACCGCGATGCGGCGGAGCTGAACGCATCGCTCGACGAGCTGGGGATCGTTCCATAGACGAGCTGGTTGTAACGCTCCGTCCGTGGGGGCCGGGCGACCGCCCGCTCGTAGACCGCGTGATGGGCGATCCGCGCATGACCGAGCACCTCGGCGGGCCTGAGTCGCCGGAGAAGCTGGCGGAACGTCAGGCGCGCTACGAGCGCATCCATGACGCCGGCACCGGCGGCATGTTCGTGATCTGTGCCGGTCCCCAGGCGGAGGGGGTGGGGTCGGTCGGCTATTGGGAGCACGCCTGGCGCGGCCAGACGGTGTGGGAGATCGGCTGGAGCGTGGTTCCCGAGTGGCAGCGGCGCGGTATCGCGACCCGCGCCGTGCGCCTGCTGCTGGGGGAGATTGCCGGCGAGGGCCTGGATCGGGCGATCCTGGCCTACCCGTCGGTCGACAACGAGGCGTCCAACGCCGTCTGCCGCAAGGCCGGCATGACGCTCATCGGCGAAGCCGTGGTCGAGTTCCCTCCCGGCAATCCATTCCGGGCCAACGAATGGGCCCTTCAGCCAGTCCCGGCTCGCAGCTGATCGACCGCTGCTCCCAGGTGGGCGGTGGCTTCCTCCAGGGTCTCGGCGGGATGCATGCTGAAGGCAAGCCGCAGCGCACCGGGCGCTGCGCCATCGTCCAGGAAGAACCGATGGCCCGGCAGGAACGCCATCCCGCGGGCCGCCGCGACGGGCATCAGCCCCTCGGCCGTGATTCCCGCCGGGAGCTCGACCCAGACGAAGTAGCCGCCCTCCGGGCGTGACCAGCAGGCGGTGTCGGGCAGGTGCTCGCCGAGGCCGGCCAGGAGCCGATCGCGTTGAGCGCGATATGCGGTCCGGAAGCGCTCGACCTGGCGGGCGTAGTCGCCGGCGGCGGCGTATTCAGCCAGCACGGTGGCTGCGAAATGGTTCATCCCGCCGCCCGAATCGAGCAGGCCGCCGGTCGCCAGCCGGGTCGCGATCTGCGGTGAGGCGGTGACATAGCCGAGGCGCAGGCCGGGGGCCACCGACTTTGCAAAGCTGCCGATGCGTACCACCGCTCCGGCGCCGTCCAGCGCCCAGAGCGACGGCGGTGACGGGCCGTCATAGGACAGCTCGCGGTAGGTGTCGTCCTCGGCGATGAGGAGGCTCTCCTGTGCGGCGAAGGCAACCAGCGCCTTCCTTCGCTCGAGCGGGACCTTGCGCCCGGTGGGGTTATGGAAGGTCGGGATCGTGTACAGCAGGCGCGGACGCTCCCCGGCGTGGCGCAGGCGCGCGACTGTTTCGGCCAGCGCATCGAGCACGACACCGTTGGCGTCGGAGGGAACGGCCTCGAGCCGAATCGGGTGATCGGCCAGGATGCTGATGGCCAGGTGATAGGTCGGGACGTCGAGCAGCACCGTGTCGCCCGCGGAGAGGAGCAGGGTGGCCGCAAGGTCGAGACCCTGGGAGGCACCGCTGGTGATCACCACCTCGGCCGGGCCTGGCGCGCGCGCATCGGTCTCGGCCAGCCGATCGCAGATGAAGTCGATCAGCGGCGGAGATCCCGCCGTGCTGCCGTACTCGAGGATGTCCGATCCGTGGCGGTCCATTGCACGTCGCGTCGCCTCGGCCAACTCCTGGACCGGGAGCAGGTTCGGATCAGGGTGTCCCCAGGCGAGGTCGATGATGCCGGGCGTCGCCTCGTACTGGGTCAGGCGGGATGCGCTGGCGCTCATCGGTCGAAGCAGGGTAGCAGTCCGATACCCTGGCGGCCTGCCGCTCCGATGGTGACCGGGTACCATGCCCGCCGACGTGGATACGACGCAGACTCCCCTCCAGGCAGACCTGATCGCCATGCTGCGCGCCCTGCAGGCCGCGGAGCAGGATCTCTTCACGATGGTCCCGCCCGGGACGCGGGAGACGCCGGGGACGATCGGTGACTGGTCCCCGAAGGACGTGCTGGCTCACCTCGCGGCCTGGCGCGCCGTCGAGGCGCGCCGGTTGGAGGCCCGGGCAACGGGGAACGGCGCCCCAACCGACGACCCGGCACCGAACGAGCCGATCGACGAGTCGAACGCAAGGCTCCATGCGCGCGATCGTGATCTCACATGGGAGGCCGTCGCCGCTGGAGCGGATGACAGTGTCAGTGCCCTGATCGCGGCCGTGGAACGCAGCACGACGGATGTGCTGTGCGAGTGCGACGACGGCTCAGTCGCCGGGATCGGCGCGAATGGCGTGAACCACGCCGTTGGCCATCTGCCCGAGATCGCGGACCTGGTGGACGGTCGAGCGCGCTTCGGCACCTTCGCCGGCGAGATCGAGACCATCCTCGGCGCCGGTCATGTTCCGCCGCGCGATTCGGGCGTGATCCTCTACAACATCGCCTGTGCTCGCGCGCTCTCCGGCGAGCTGGAGGACGCCCGTCGCCTGCTGGGAGCAGCCTTTGCACGTCGCCACGACCTGGCTGACCTGGCCGGAGACGATCCGGACCTGGCCGCCCTGCGCGATGAGCTGCCCACCATCGGGAGCCGCCCGGCAATCTCCTAGCGCACCACCTTCTCGGTCACGTCCACTTCGTCGTAGATGTGGAGCTGGTTGGTGAAGATCCAGTTGCGGTCCGGCAGGAGCGGCAGGTCGAGGCCGAAGTACGCTCCGAAGATGGCACGGAACTGGTTGACCGGCGTGATGGAGTCGTAGAGCCCGGCCTCCTCCGGGGTCTTGCCCGGCACGTAGAACGCGCTCAGGATGCCGAACTTCTCCTCAAGCTCGTCCGGCGTGGCGGCGGTCCAGTCGAAGGCCCCCTCGTTCCGGGCGTACTTGATCGGGAATGGGCCCTCATCGGCCTGGATGATCACGATCGGACGTTCATCAGGCGGCACGGACAGGAGCGAGTCGAGCCACTCAAGCACCTTGGCGTTGGCAAATCGCAGCTGGTCGACGTAATTCACCTCGCGCGGGCGTTCCTTCTCGTCCTCGGCCGAAACGAAGCTCCCGTCCGCGTGGAAGACGAACGGCTCATGCGGGAGGGCGAAGTGAGCGTGCACGAATTTCGGGCCACCCAGCGATGAGGCGCGATTGAGGCTTTCCCACTGGTAGCGGGTCTGGTTCCATCGGTTCCGACGCCAATCGAACGGCGAATCCGGCACGAGCTCCTGGAATGCGCTGAGCATCGTCCAGCCGGTGAGCACATCGAGGAACTCCGAGGAGAGCTCGTCGTACACGTAGTTGATCTCGGCCGACGGGTGCTGCTTCGTCGGACCCCAATAGGTACCAAGGTGGATGAACCGGTAGCCGGCGCTGCCGAGGTAGTGCTGCACCTGGAAGGGTCTCTTCATGTCCCGATAGAGCGGTCCCCAGTCACGATCGTCCTTTGCTCGCTCGCGTAGCTCCGAGAAGTCCAGGTACTCCATGTTGCGCGACGAGTCGAGGCTGAGGGCCGTCTTCAGGTAGTTCGCGGTGGCGTGCTCAGCAACGTAGAAGCCACGGGCCTGCAGCTCATCCAGGAATGGCGAGTTGTCGTAGTCGAAGAACTTGTCGATGACCCTGCCGGACCCGTATCGGTCCAGGATGACCCAGTAGACGTCCGGAAGGCGCTCGCCCGGAGCCGGCTCAGGGCTCATGGTCAGGCCAGGCCCTGTCACGGCGGCGGCTGGGCGCACATTCAAGAAGAAGGCGGCGATGAGCACGAGGTTGAAGCCGAGCACGATGACGCCGATGGCATTCAACGGGAGGGTCAAACCCTGCGCCCAGCCGCCAAGGCGCCAGACGAACGAGACCCCGATGACGGCCAGCAGCACCCACGCCCCCAGCAGGACCCACTGTCCGAGGAGCATCTCGCTGAGCCACTGCCATGCGATGCCGTAGGTGAAGAAGAGAGCGACGAGCAGCGTTCCGATCAGGGCGGCCGCCGACCAGCTGCGGGTCATGGCGCGAAAGGCGAGAACCACCAGCAAGGTGATGCCCAGCGACAGGCCGAGCGGCAGCAGGATCTCGAACAGTGAGATCGCCTCCTGCACGTTCTGCGCATAGAGATAGACGACCGGGAAGGCGGCCGCCAGGAACGGGTACAGGGGGAGCGTCGCGATGCGACGCAGCCAAGGAGGGAAGCTCACGTACGGTCAGCGTAGCAGGGGTCGCGGCCAATTCAGATCGGCAGGGCAAAGACCTCGAGACCCTCGACCCAGGTGGCGAGCACCGTGGCGTCGCCGATGGGGCCAGTGCCCGGATCGCGCAGGTTCCGGTCGAGGAGCGCGAGGTCGGCGAGCTTGCCGACCTCGAGCGAGCCGGTGTCCGCATCCAGGTGGTTGACGTAGGCCGAGCCGATGGTGAAGGCGGCCAACGCCTGGTCCAGGCTGAGGCGTTCATCGGGCAGGAACGGG
>JBKKBV010000038.1:0-18026 GCA_046713375.1 Candidatus Limnocylindria bacterium | reverse complement strand
GGTCGCGCAGGATCTCGACCCGCTCCAGGGTGTCGACCTCGCTGTGCAGCCACTGCACCTTGATCCCCAGCTCGGCCAGGTAGTCGGCCAGGTCCTCGGCCATCTTCTTGGTGAGGGTGGTGACCAGCGCGCGCTCACCGCGCGCCACCGTGTCGCGGATCTCGGCCAGCAGGTCGTCGATCTGGCCGGAGGTGGGTCGCACCGCGATCTGGGGATCGATCACGCCGGTCGGCCGGATGAACTGCTCCGCAACGCGATCGGCTCGCTCCGTCTCATACGGCCCCGGGGTCGCGCTCATGTAGATCACCTGGTTCAGGTGGTCCTCCCACTCCTCGAAGGTCAGCGGCCGGTTGTCGAGCGCGGACGGCAGGCGGAACCCGAAGTCGACCAGGATCTCCTTGCGGGTCCGATCGTTCTTGTACATGCCGTGCACCTGCGGAACCGAGATGTGGCTCTCGTCCACGATCAGCAGGAAGTCGGTCGGGAAGTAGTCGATCAGGGTCCACGGCCGGCTCCCCGCCTCGCGCCCGGCCAGGTGGCGGCTGTAATTCTCGATGCCGGAGCAGTAGCCCACCTCGCGCATCATCTCGAGGTCGAAGTCGGTCCGCTGCTTGAGGCGGGCGGCCTCCAGGTCGCGGCCCTCGCTGGCGAGCCCGGCCACCCGCTCCTCCATCTCGGCCTCGATCTTGGTGATTGCCACCAGCAGCTTGTCGCGGGGCGTGACGTAGTGGGAGGCGGGGTAGAAGTTCACCTCGCGCCGCTCGGCCAGCACCTCGCCCGTCAGCGAGTCGACCTCCACGATCTTCTCCACCTCGTCGCCGAACAGGTCCACCCGGACCAGGTACTCACCGTGCGGTGGCTGCACCTCGAGCACGTCGCCGCGCACGCGGAAGCGCGCGCGTGCCATCGCCGCGTCATTGCGCTGATACTGCAGGTCGACCAGGTGGCGCAGGATTCCGTCGCGCCGGTAGTGGCCGCCGACCTTGAGGTTGATCACGGTCGCGCCGTAGTCGACCGGCGCCCCCAGGCCGTAGATGCAGGACACCGAGGCCACGATGATCACGTCGCGTCGCTCGAAGAGGGCGCGGGTGGCGTTGTGGCGCAGCCGGTCGATCTCGTCGTTGCGCGACGAGTCCTTCTCGATGTAGGTATCCGAGCGGGGCAGGTAGGCCTCCGGCTGGAAGTAGTCGTAGTAGCTGACGAAGTACTCGACCGCGTTGTCGGGGAAGAACTCGCGGAACTCCTGGTAGAGCTGCGCGGCCAGCGTCTTGTTGTGCGCCATCACCAGCGTCGGCTTGCCGACCGCTTCGATCACCTTGGCCGCCGTGAAGGTCTTTCCCGTTCCCGTGGCTCCCAGCAGGACCTGGTGCTTCAGCCCGGCCTGCACCCCGTCGACCAGCGCGCCGATGGCGGCCGGCTGATCGCCGGTCGCCTCGAATGGCGCGTGGACCCTGAGATCGGGCATGGAGGAGGAGCCTCGTGGCAACGGACTGAGGGGTGGGACTGAATTCTAGCGAACCGCCATCAGGGCCCGATATGCGGCCTCGACCTGGCGTCGCGTCTCGTCGATCGGGGCGGAGCCATCGATCACCCGATCGGCCGCCGCGACCTTGTCCTCCTGCGACGTCTGGTTCGCCAGTCTGGCCCGTGCGGCCTCCTCGTCGACGCCCCGCACGGCGAGGCGTTCGAGCGCTTCGGACTCGTCGCAACGCACCACCCAGATCTCATCGCACCGATCCAGGAGCGGCGACTCCAGCAGCTTGATCGCCTCGATGCAGGCCGCCTCGGCGCCAGCAGCCATCAGCTCGGCCAGTCGGGACCGGACCTCGTCCCGGACCGGCGGGTGCAGGATCGCCTCCAGGTCGGCGAGCGCCGCTGGGTCCGTGAACACAACCTCGGCCAGCTCCCCGGCGTCCGACGTGCCGAAGCGCTGCTCGATGCGCCGGCGAGCGACCCCGTCGTTGTTGCGGACCTGGCGGGCCACCTCGTCGGCATCGATGGTGGCGACCCCCAAGTCGCGCAGCATGCCGGCGACGGTGCTCTTGCCGCAGCCGATATTCCCGGTCAGCCCGATGACCTTCATGCCGGCTCACCTTCGTCGGGCAGCGCCTGGCAGTGCGGGCAGAAGTGCGTGCTGCGCTGCCCAACCACGATGCGCGAGATCGGACGCCCGCAGCGCAGGCAGGGCTGGCCGGTGCGCCGATAGACCGCCAGCCGCTCCGCGTTGTCGCCTGGCTCGCCGTCTGCCCCCACGTAGTCCGCGAAGCTCGCGCCGCGGTTCGCGATCCCCTGCCGCAGGACGGTTCGCACTGCCCGATGAAGGCGCCGTACCTCCTCGGGCGTGAGCGTGTCGGCGGCGCGCAAAGGGTGCAGCCGCGCCCGCCACAGCGCCTCGTCCGCGTAGATGTTGCCGACCCCGGCGATGAAGGTCTGGTCCAGAAGCAGCGTCTTGAGCCGAGCGGATCGTCCCTTCAACCGGGCCGCCAGTCGGGCCGAGCTGAAGGAATGGGCCAGCGGCTCCGGCCCGTGGCGCGCGAATACGTCGCCGACACGATATGGCTCGCGCGCCTCCGCGAGGCGGCGCCGGGTACCTCCCCGCCGTCCGCCCCGCGGCACGCCGCCGCGTTCCCAAAGCCCGATCCTGCCGAATTTGCGCACGTCCCGATAGCGCAGCTCGCGGCCATCGGCCAGGCGGAAGACGACGCGTGCGTAGCGGTCGTCCGGGGTCCCCGGCGGCGCCACAATCAGGGCACCGGTCATGCGCAGCGCGACGGTCATCACCCGACCGTCGGCGAGGTGCAGCAGGACGCTCTTCGCGCGCCGCCCGACGCGGCGGATGGTCGCACCGCGCAACTCCGCGGCGAACCGCTCACCCGGCTGTGGGTGGCGGATCGTCCGCTCCCAGCGCACCTCGGCATCCGCGATCGTGGCGCCCGCCACCCAACGCTGCAGGTCGCGGGCCACGGTCTCGACCTCGGGGAGCTCCGGCATCGGTCAGCCGACCACTTCGGAGAGGGCCGGCTCCTCCGGCTCTGCCTCACCTGCCGGCGGCGCCACACGACGCCAGCCACCATCGGTGATCGGTTCCAGGCGGTCCATCCGATCCCAGTCCGCGCCCACCTTCAGGTCGACCGTGAGGGGGACGTCGAGCGGCAGGGCAGCCTCCATCACCTCCCGGGCAAGCGTTGCCAGGACCGGCAGCTCGGCGTCATCGGTCTCGAAGACGAGCTCGTCGTGGACCTGGAGCAGCAACTGCGACTGGAGGCCGCGCTCCTGCATCGCCGCGGCGAGCCGGACCATGGCGATCTTGATGCCGTCGGCGGCGGTGCCCTGGATCGGCATGTTGATCGCCATCCGCTCGCCGGCCTGGCGCAGCGACGGGTTGCGGGCGGACAGCTCAGGGATGTAGCGCCGCCGGCCCAGCAGGGTCGACACGAAGCCCTGGTCGCGGGCGAGGATCTTCACTTCGATGATGTAGCGCCGGATCCCCTCGTACGCCGCGAAGTAGTCGGCGATGAAGGCGTGGGCCTCCTCGCGCGGGATGCGCAGCCGATCGGCCAGGCCAAAGTCGCTCATCCCGTAGGCGACCCCGAAGTTCACCATCTTCGCCATGCTGCGCTGCTCGAAGGTGACCTCCTCCGGCTTGAGCTTCAGCACCCGCGCGGCGGTGGAGCGGTGGATATCCTCGTGCGCCGCGAAGGCGGCCTTGAGCCCCGCATCGCCGGAGACGTGCGCCAGGATGCGGAGCTCGACCTGCGAGTAGTCGGCCGCCAGGAGGAGCTTGCCGGCAGGGGCCACAAATGCGCGACGGATGCGCCGGCCCAGGGCAGTCCGGATCGGGATGTTCTGGAGGTTGGGGTCCGTGCTCGACAGCCGACCGGTGGCCGCCACCGCCTGCGAGTAGGTGGTGTGGACGCGGCAACCCGCGTCCATCAGCAGCGGGAGCGCGTCGACGTAGGTCGACTTGAGCTTCGCCACCTGGCGGTGCTCCAGGATCAGCGCAACGACCTCGTGCTTGTCCTTCAGCTCCTCCAGGACCGACGCATCGGTCGAGTAGCCGGTACGCGTCCGCTTCGTGGCGGGCAGCTCCAGCTCGTGGAACAGGATCTGCTCCAGCTGCTTGGGCGAGCCGATGTTGAAGGGATGTCCGACCAGCTCGTAGATGCGCGACTCGAGCGATGCCAGCTGCTGGCCGAACTCCGCCGCCATGGCCGCCAGCACCGCTCCGTCGATCTGCACGCCAGCTAGCTCCATGCCGGCCAGGACGGGCAGCAGTGGCATCTCGACCTCGGTGAAGAGGGCCCCCAGTCCGGCCTCGGCCATCTCGGCTTCGAGCGCCGGCCTGACCAGCAGCGAGGTGAGGGCCTCGGCTGACGCCCGGCGAGCGACCACCGATTCCTCCCCCCCGGACTCGCCGCTCACCGGCGGAGGCGGCAATTCGGCGCCGTAGCGGTTGGCGGCCAGGTCGTCGAGGGTCTGAGCGCGCAGCGCCGGGTTGAGCATGTAGGACGCCACCAGCGTATCGAACGCAGGCCCATGCAGCGGGGTCCCAAGCCGGGCCAGGAGCACGACCAGCTGCTTGAGGTCATGCCCGACCAGCGGCCGATCGTCGCGGGCGACCCACCGGGGAAGCCACGGCGCGCCATCTCCCAGATCCAGCGGCAGGTACCAGCACGAGCCATCGGCTCCGGCCATCGCGATCCCCAGCAGTGCCCGGTCGTGGATGCGCCCGGGACCCGCCGCCCAGCCGAGCCCAACCGTTCCGCCGTGCGCCGCCAGCCATGCCTCCAGCTCTGCGCGATCCGCCTCGCTGCGCGGAATCCGCGGATCGACGTGCTCGATGGCGCCGCCAGGATCGACGAGCGGATCCGGCGCCGCGTGGGAAGACTCCCTCTCAGCCGCGCCGCCGCCGGCCGGCTGCGCTGCCCCGCTCGCCCCGAGCAGGTCGAGTGACAGCTGGAGGCCACCCTTGGTATCGCGCTCGGGCGCGTCGTGCCCGGTTGGGGCGATGCTCGAGGGCGGCAGCCGGTCGATTAGGGAGCGGAACTCGAGCTCGCGCAGGCGCTGGGCCACGGCGCGGCGGTCGTAGCGGCCCGTGCGCGCGGTCTCGAGCTCGAGCGTAACCGGCAGGTCGGTCACGATGCGCCCCACTCGACGCGACAGGAAGGCCGACTCGCGATGCTCCGCCAGGCGCTCGCGGAGCTTCCCCTTCACCTCGTCGAGGTGCTCGTACAGGGCATCCAGCGAGCCGAACTGCTGGAGGAGGGCCACGGCCGTCTTCTCCCCCACCCCGGGCACGCCCGGGATGTTGTCCGACGTGTCGCCCTTGAGCGCCTTGTAGTCGAGCATCTGGTCGGGACGCAGGCCGTAGCGCTCCAGGACCTTCGCCTCGTCGTAGACCACCGTGTTGGCGACTCCCATCCGTGTCGTGAACAGTCGGATGTGATCGTTCACCAGCTGCAGGCCATCCAGGTCGCCTGACACGATGTAGGTGTCCACCTCAGCGGCCGCGGCCTCGAGGGCCAGGGTGCCGATCACGTCATCGGCCTCGTAGCCCTGCAGCTCGCGGATCGGCATGCCCATCATCGTCACGATCTCGCGCACGATCGGGAACTGGGCGCGCAGGTCATCGGGCATCGAAGGGCGCCCGGCCTTGTAATCCGGGTATGCGTCAAAGCGGAACTGCGGCTTGCCGAGGTCGAAGCTCACGATGGCGTAGTCCGGCTTCAGGTCCTGCATCCCGCGCAGGACGATGTTCAGGAAGCCGAAGATGCCGGTCACCAGCATCCCGTCGGAAGTGGTGAGCGGGGTCTGCATCATCGCGAAATAGGCCCGATACACGATGCTCGGGCCGTCGATGAGCATCAGGATCGGTCGGCGGTCGCCCATCATCGGAGTCTAGACCGGCTCGCCCAGCCTAGAATCCGCGGCAGTGCCAAACGACGCCCTCCACGATCCCTACGCGGTGCTCGGAATCCCTCGCGATGCCACCCCTCAGCAGGTCGCCGGCGCCCATCGGCGGCTAGCGAAGCGCTTCCATCCCGACTTGCATCCGGACGAGCAGACGGCGACGCACATGCGGCAGGTCAACGAGGCATGGCGCATGCTCTCGTCCAGCGCACGCCGAGCGGAGTACGACGCGGGACACCCCACCGCCGGGACGCCGAGCAGCGGGCATTGGGCAGCTTCGCGGCGGCCGATCCGTCCCTCGCAGCCGACGACGACCCGGACCTGGGCAACGTGGCGCGCCACGGATGCAGAGACCCGTGCCGCGCCGCGGACGATTCGTGAGCCGGGCGAGGTTCAGCTGCCGCCGACGCGCCGGCCGGCTCCGTTGGAGAGCGGGCCGCGAACGTTCCGCGACTCAGGCTGGGCGGCACTCATCGTGGCAGCGGTCTTCCTGACCCTGCTGATGATCGCGGTGGTGGTGGGGAAGCTCGCCTAGCCGGCGCGGGGGGAGAGCGAGAAGCGCAGGGCGGTCGAGATCCCGAACACGCCGACTCCGGCGATGAGCAGGGTCAGCCACGGCTGCTCCGGCGACGGATTGTCGGTCAACTGATCCTTCGGCTCAGCGGCGTCGGCGCTCGGCGTGGCCGACGCTGGCTGGCTCGAGCCCATGGTCGCGGGCTCGACGGAGCTCTCCGAGCCTGCGCTGCCACGCGTGTCGTCCGGCGCTCGCGACGGTGCGCCCGCGCCCGGGATCTGGCCGAATTCGCGATCTGACGCATCGGCTTCCTGGAGAGCGGGGCCACTGGCGGCTCCACCGAGGAAGCTCACCGCGCCCGACGCCCCGATGCCGATGGCTCCGACCAGGAACAGCCCGACCCCGGCGGCCATCGCGGGTGCGGTGAGACGACGCAGCCAGGAACCCGGACCCGCGGCGGGGACGGCCGCAGAAGGCACAGGAGGGATGAGGCGCAAGGGACGCGACGGGGCGAGGTCCGGAAGCTCTGCGAGGGCAGCATGAAGGAGGGACAGCTCGTCGACCAGCGGCCGGCAGCGATCGCAGGCCGTGAGGTGCGAGGCGAGCGACGAGTCGGCGAGCGCGTCGGAATCGCCGCTGGCATACGCGGCGAGCCGCTCGTCGTCAGGATGAGGCGAGTTCTGCATGGTCATCGGTCCAGACGCGCCTCGTTCAGGAACAGTTCCCGGTGTTCGGCCATCAGCTCGCGGAGGCGCAGACGGCCACGGTGGATGCGCGACTTGACGGTCCCGAGCGCGGACTCGGTCGCATCGGCCACCTCGCCATAGTCCATCCCGTACACGTCGCACAGCACGACCGCCGTGCGCTGGTCCTGCGGCAGCAGCCGCAGGGCGGCGTCAAGGTAGCGGTACAGCTCCGAGCGGCCCGCCTCCGCCTCGGGATCGGCGGCCGAGCGGTCCGGCAGCTCGGCCTCTCCCTCCTCGGCGTCCGGCAGCGTCGTGGTCGGCTTGCGCTGAGCACGCCGCAGGATGTCATAGCTGGCATTGGCCGTGATCCGCAGCAGCCACGATCGGAAGAGCCCGCCGCGGTACTTGGCGATGGCGTCATAGGCGTGCACGAACGCGTCCTGGGCCGCATCCGCGGCCTGGTCGGGATCACCCAGCAGCCGCCAGGCCAGGCCATAGCAGGCCGACTGGTAGTGCTCGATCAGCTGCGTGAATGCGTTGCGATCCCCGGCCGCCGCACGGGCGATCACCGCCTCCTCGTCGGGGAGGGGCGCGGTGCGCGAGGCGGGCCGGGAGGGGTCGCGTTGGGACATCGGTTCTCTAATGATCACACCCCGACGCTGCAGGGTGATTGATACAACGCCCCGCCTCATTCGTACCCACTTGGGGACAGTTCGTCGATTCTGAGGTGCGCCGCATTGCCCGAGCCGAAAGCCGCGTCGGATGATGCTCGTGTGTTGCGCTGCCGGCGATATGTCGGGATGCGGCGCGGCTCCCGGGATGGGGAGTGCGGGCTGTCGGCTCTGATGGTGTTGGAGGGGCAGCCCCTCTGTTACGTCCACACGCCAGTGGCCCATCGGCGCCAGTTGACGGCGGACCGCAGCATGCGCCGAGCACCGGCCAGCGGAGGCCGTTCGGCCTAGCCATCGCGCTGCTCGGACCGTGGTTTGTTGCGCGGTCTCAATCATTCATTGACCGCGAATTGGTTGCGCATTTCCGCATTTCTTGTCACCGTGCACCCTGCGCCGAGCCACCGCGAGCACAACAACGTGCCGCCGGTTCCGAATGTTGCGTGGAGGAGACTGAGTGCCAACCCGACCGATCCATGGGCGCAGGCGAGGGGCCCCACTGGCCGCCATCGGCCTGCTCCTGAGCAGCACCCTTGTGCTCGCCCCAACCGCCATCGCCGCCGGGGTGACGCTGACGACGCCCTACCCGTCCATCGTCGTCGCGCCCGGCTCCACGGTGGGCTTCGACATCGCAGTCGTGGGTACCGCCAACCAGCAGGTCGCCCTCTCGGTCTCGGGCCTGCCGGCCGGCTGGGTTGGCACGCTGCGCGGCGGCGGGTACGTCGTCAGCGGCGTCCAGACCGATGTCGACGGCAAGGCCAGTGTCCGTCTCGAGATCGACATCCCGGCCACCGCGACAGATGGCGTATCAAGGGTGAGCGTGGCCGCCGTGGCTGGCGGCGTGGGCAGCACGCTGCCACTCAGCATTCAGGTCAGCACGGCGGCCTCCGGGGACGTGACCCTGAGCAGCGACTACCCCTCGCTGCAGGGGGCGTCGGGCACGACCTTCACCTTCAACCTCACGCTGCGCAACGAGAGCTCGGAGGACCTGACCTTTGCGGTCACCGCCGTCGGGCCAGAGGGCTGGGAGGTCAACGCCACGCTGACCGGACAGACACAGGCGGCAAGCGCCGTGATCAAAGCGAGCGACAGCGCGGCGGTCTCGGTATCGGCCAAGCCGCCGACGGACGTTGCGCCGGACACCTATCCGATCAATGTGCGAGCCACCGTCGGCGACCGGACGATCGATGCGGAGCTGTCGGTGGTGGTGACCGGCACCAACGCCCTGACCCTGACCACTCCAGACCAGCGGCTCAGCAACTCCGGTGCTGCCGGCAGCTCGATCACCCAACAGCTGCTGGTCCACAACGACGGGACCCAGCCTCTCGAAGCCGTCGTCGTCTCTGCCACGATGCCAACCGACTGGACGGTCACCTTCAGCCCGTCCGACACGATCGCCAGCATCGCCGCGGACGATGACGCGACCATCACCGCCACGATCGTGCCATCCAACGATGCGATCGCCGGCGACTACGTGGTCACGTACCGCGCCTCGAGCCCGGATGCGGATGGCTCCGTCGAGATCCGCATGACGATCGAGACCTCGCCACTCTTCGGGTTCGTCGGGCTGGCACTCATCGCACTGGTCCTGTTCGGCCTGTGGTGGGTCTTCCAGCGGTACGGGCGACGGTGACCCGCAGCGCCGAACCGCCCATCGTCGCGGCCGGGCTGACCAAGCGCTACGGCGACCTGGTCGCGGTCGACGGCCTCGACCTGGAGCTGCGCCGCGGGGAGATCTTCGGCCTGCTGGGCCAGAACGGGGCGGGCAAGACGACCACCATCCTGATGCTGCTGGGCCTGACCGAGCCGAGCGGCGGGACGGCGCGGGTGATGGGCCTCGACCCGGCGCGGGACGCGCTGCGCGTCAAGCGGATGGTGGGCTACCTGCCGGACAGCGTCGGCTTCTACGGCGACCTGACCGGGCGGCAGAACCTCCGCTACACGGCGCGGCTGAATGGGCTGCGCGGAGATGAGGCGGAGGGACGGATCGAGGAGGCACTGGGCCAGGTGGGGCTCAGCGATCGCGGCGACGGCCGGGCCGACACCTACTCACGCGGAATGCTCCAGCGTCTCGGCATCGCCGATGCCCTGATCAAGGACCCCGACATCCTGATCCTCGACGAGCCGACGGCGGCGATCGACCCGATCGGGGTGGTCGAGATCCTCCAGCTGCTGCGCGACCTTGTCCGCGAGCGCAGCGTGACGGTCCTCCTCTCCAGCCACCTGCTGACGCAGGTCCAGTCCGTCTGCGACCGCGTGGGCATCTTCGCCGCCGGCCGGCTCATCGGCCTGGGGACCGTCTCCGAGCTGGCGGCTCGATTCGGCAACGACACCGGCCAGGTCGAAGTCACCTTCGAGGGCGAGCAGGCAGCCGGCGCAGCAAAGCGCATCGGGCCATTCTTGGGCGGCATCCCCCAGGTCGAGCATGTCGATCCGGCCGATGGCGCAGGAGCGCCGTGGAGGCTGCACGTTCGACCGGCAAGCGCCGGACGGCAGGTCCGCGAGGCGGTCCTTGCAGGCGCTGCGCGCGACGGGCTGGGCCTCACCGCCATTCGCTCGGCCGAGCCCTCACTCGACGACATCTATCGGGCGGCGCTGCGCGAGGCCGGGCTGCATACGGCAGCGGTCGAGTCCGATGAACCGGCGGGAGCGGTGGCATGACCACGGTCGAGACCAGCGTAGAAGTCGCCGCGGCCGCGCCGGCGCGGAGTGTTCCGCGTTCCGGATGGCTCGTCGTTGCGGGCAAGGAATTCGCCGATCACATCCTGAGCGTGCGGTTCTTCGTGCTGCTGATCGTGCTCGGCCTGGCAGCCGGAATCCCGCTCTTCCTTGCAACCGAGCGGATTAACGAGCTGGCATCGGAGGTGAGCGGGGCGCAGGCGGTGTTCCTGGCGCTCTTCATCATCGGGCCGCAGGACGTCTCGATCTTCGGCCTCGACGTCAGCGTGCAGGGCTTCATCGGCCTCGCCGCCCCGCTGCTGGGGATCGCCTTCGCCTTCGATGCGGTCAATGGCGAGCGCGCGCAGGGCACGCTGCCCCGACTCGTCGCTCAGCCGATCCACCGCGACGACGTGATCAACGGCAAGTTCGTCGCGTCCCTGGCCGCGATCACGCTGGTGCTGCTGTCGGTCGTGCTGCTGATCTCCGGCTTCGGCCTGCTGCGACTGGGGATCGTGCCGGCTTGGTCCGAGCTCTTCCGCCTGTTCGCCTGGCTCGTGGTGACGATCGCGTACGTTTCGGTCTGGCTCGCGTTCGGACTGTTGCTCTCGGTGGTGGTGTATCGCGCGGCGACGGCTGCGCTGATCGGCTTCGGGGTCTGGATGGCGATCGCCATGTTCGGCCGCTTCGTGCTGAACCTGTTGCTGGGCGCTATCGCGCCGGTGACCGACAGCACGGCCATCGACCGGGCGCTCGGCCTCTACCAGCTGCACGCCTTCGTGCTGCGGCTGCTGCCGACGACGCTGTACTCGGAGGCGTCATCGGTCGTGCTCAACCCCTCGCTGACCGGGACCAACACGCCGGCCACGCTCGGTGAGCTGACGCAGGCGCAGCAGCAGATCCCCACCCTCCTCTCGCTCGACCAGAGCCTGCTGCTGGTCTGGCCCCACGTCGTCGCGCTGGTGGCCTTGACCGTCGTCTGCTTCGCGATCGGCTACATCCAGTTCATGCGCCAGGAGGTCCGCGCCTAGTCTCGCGCGCCTAGCCAGCGGTCCGGGTCGCGGGTACCATGCCTCCCCCGCGCCGGAGTGGCGGAACTGGCAGACGCGTCGGTCTCAAACACCGATGAGCGCAAGCTCGTGTGAGTTCAAATCTCACCTCCGGCACCAAGCGCCGACCCTTGCGTGTTGCCTACCCGCGAAGGGACGTCCGGTAGGCAACCGCGGTGTAGACAATGAACGCCCCGGCGAGCAACGCCACGATCCCGGGCGGCACCAGCAGAATCGCAAACGAGCCGGGGGGCCCCCACTCCGCGATCAGAGGCAACAACAGCATGACGCCGCCCAAAACGGAGGCCGCACCGACACCGATGGCGAGAATCTGGCCCCAGCGACGACCGCGGAATACGCCAACGGCGGCGATCGCGGAAAGGATTCCAACCACAGCCGGCACCAGTGTCTGCTCGGGGGCATCCAGGAGGAACTCAAGGACTGAGATCTGGGGAACGATGCCGCCGTCATCGGCGGACGGGAAATAGCTGACGAAGCCTCGAGCCGTGTTCAGGAGGGTGAGCGCGGCGATCACGATCAACGTGACTCCCATGCTCGTGACGATCCGTGGTCGCCCCATTCGAGACCCTACGCTTTCGTCTATCGTCCTGGCTCCAACTGTAGCAGTAGCCCGCGAAGCTAAGGACGGTCGGATTGGTGAGGACCCGGCCTAAACTGAACTCAATGGTCGAGGCGACGAACAGGGCCCCGTTCAAACTCAGCTCCGTTCAGCGCGAGCATCGAACTGAGCTGCTCAAGAAGCTGGCGAGCGGCCACTACCACCTGGAGGATGTCCTGGCCTGTCCATGCGGGTCAACGGACGCGATGCCGCTCGCGTCGCACGACCGCTTCGGCCTGCCGGTTGGCGCCGTCCTGTGTGGCAGTTGCGGTCTGGCACGGTCGACGCCGCACCTCTCCACCGTCGACCTGC
Organism: Candidatus Limnocylindria bacterium; assembly: GCA_046713375.1. GTDB lineage: Bacteria > Chloroflexota > Limnocylindria > QHBO01 > QHBO01 > CF-167. The sequence goes on along the minus strand of JBKKBV010000038.1, from coordinate 5,610 downwards.
CCGACTTCTACCAGCATGCCTACCACGGGCTGCATATGAGCCTCCCCGCCCCGGACCCCGTCGACGGCGCTTGTTCGGCGGCGGCAGCTGGCGGCGAGGTGACGACCGCTGGTTGCGAGTACGCCTCGGCGTATGTCGAGGCGGGTCGGTCCGTTGGCACTGACATGCGACAGGGTGGGCCGGAAATGCTTCGGGATCTGGCTCCCTTCGATGTCGTCATCCTCAGTCACGTGGTCGAACACCTGCCCGACCTGAGCGCGGGTCTCGCCGATGTCCGAGCCCTGGGAAACAGGCCAGCCTCTTCTATGTCGAGGTCCCCGGCCTGCTCACCATCGACCGCAAGCGGCAGTACGGATTTCGATTCGATCGGTACCTGACCGTGGCACACACCTTCCATTTCACGCTCGGGACACTGACCGAGACAATGGCGCGCTCCGGATTCCGGCTCATTTCGGGGGACGAGGAAATCCGCAGCGTATTCAGCAAGGGTGAGCGCCAGGAGCCGAAGCCTGACCCCACGAATGCGGAAGAGGTGATCAAGGGCCTTCGAGCCCTCGACTCGTGGTCGAATCGCCTCCGGCAGAGGAGGTTGCTCCTGGGCCTTTACGTGGAGGGTGCCCGGCACCGCCTGACTTGCTCAGGAACGGTCGCATCCGGGAGGCCGTCAGCTGACGCGCCGCCCTCTCAGAGATTGCCTGTCAGCCAGAGGATCAGCAGGATCAGCAGGATCAGGCCAAGAATTCCACCGCCGATGTACATGGTCGCTCTCCTTCATGCCTGGTAGATCTCCCTCCGATGGAGGCTGCCGAGCAGCTCCATGATCTGATAGGTATAGCGGTCCCGGGTTGCGGGGACCTTGCATCGCGACCGCCGCGACGGTCGGATACATACCATCTCGGTGGGTTTGGCACAGCTCCGACGGTCGGCTAGGATCGCCGGCGGATGGCCCGTTGCGGGGTCCTCCACCGGGCCGTCGGCGTTCTCACCGCCGGCGGCCACCTGCGTGCTAGGCTCTGGCCCGATGACCGGCGACACCGTCGAATGCTTCAACTGCGGCCACGAGAACCCATCGTGGGCCCAGGTCTGTCGCTCATGTGGATATGCCATCCAACCAGCCGCCCCGACCACTGGCGGGCCGGCCGGCCTCTTCCCAACCGATCAGGCCTCGCTCACGTCGATCGGCGGCACCCTCGGCGCCATCGTGGCTGCCATCCTGCTGGGACTGATCCTGTCGGGCCTCATCCCGCCCGCGCCGAATGTCGCGGAGCAGACGCCCTCCCCCACCCCATCGCCGAGCGCCTCGCCGTCTGTGCTTCCCAGCGTCAGCGAAGTCCCCAGCGTCGCCCCGACGCCGAGCCTGCCGGGTACCGTCGTCTTCGGGACGGGATGGGACAACAACACGCACAAGATCATCGGCGAGACCTCGACCTTCACCTCGGCCAGCCCCGGCTTCGCCTATGGCATCATCCTGGCTGAGCCTATCGGCGTTGACAGCCTCGAGGAATTGGTGGTTCGCGTCGAGGCGGATGGCAGCGAGACGATTGTCCAGACACGGAAGGTCCTCCTGGTCGATAAGACCTTGTTGACCGACGGGATCAAGTCCCAATACTCAATGGCGCAACTCTACGGCTCGTGGGGGAAGGGGACCCACATCCATCGCTTCTACCGGGGAGAAGAGCTCCTCGCCGAGGGTACCTTCACCTTCTCGTAGGCGTCCTCAGCTCGGCTCGCCGTCCCGTCCCGCGATCTGGCCCCAGGCATCGGCATACAGGCGCGCGCGAACCGGCAGATACCCCGGGTAGGCGATCCGTGCAGCGCTGACCATGCGCGACTCCAGCGTCACGATCGCGAGCTGGTCGGTCGTCTCGACGATGACGTTGCCGTTGGGATCGACCGCGATCGAGGGACCACCAAGGAGCACCCCCTCCTCGGGATCGGGCCGGTTGACGGAGAGGACATAGCTGCAGCTGGTCACCGCGTTGGCCCGGAAGACGATCTTCCAGCGTTGGTAGGTTCGCTCCTCGCTGGCACGCGGAATCAGGATCGCCTCCGCCCCCTGCGCGCCGAGCAGGTGCGAGCCCTCCGGCCGGTTGGTGTCGCTGCAGACCTGGACGCCGACCGGGAGCCCAAAGGCGTCGATCCGTTGCGGCGCTCCCGTCCCCGGCTCGTAGTGGCTCGTCTCCCAGAAGCCCGGCTCTTCGGGCAGGTGCAGCTTTTCGTAGGTGGCCACCAGCTCGCCAGACCGATCGAACACGAGCGTGCGGCTGGTCCGCCGCCCGGTCTCGGGGTCCGCGTGGATAATCCCGCCCACCAGGCCGATCCCCGCCTCGCGGGCAGCGGTGGCCAACGCCCTGGCTCGCGGCCCGTCCATCGGCTCAGCGTCGTCGTCGACCGCCTCCTTCGTCGCCGGACACCAGGGGTTCAGCGCGAGCTCCGGCAGGACCGCCAGGTCGGCGCCACGTTGAACGCACTGGTCGAGCCGCTCCGCGAGGCGGCCGAGGCCGTCGGGCTCCCAGAAGACCTCGGATACGAGGGCCACGGTCAGGCGCCCGTCCTCGCGTGGTGCTGCGTTGCTCATGCGGCCAAGCCTAGCCCAAGGCGGGCAGTAAGCGGCCAATAACCACGTCGCAAGGGGGAGCCGCGAGAATCGGGTCGTGCGCACGAACGTGCCCGAGGCCATTCGAGTTCTGCGGCGCGAGCGCGGCTGGCGTCAGAAGGACCTCGGCCAGCAGGCCGCTGTTTCGCGCGACACGGTTTCCCGCGCTGAGCGAGGCACGCTTGATGGGTTGACGGTCGGTGCCCTGGCCCGGTTGACAGCTGCATTGGACGTGTCGCTGGTGGTGGAAATCCGATGGCGCGGAGCCGACCTGGATCGGCTCATCGATCGCGACCACGCGGCCATGCAGAACGCCGCAGCCGCGCGATTGACGAAAGCTGGCTGGGTCGCGCGTCCGGAGGTCAGCTTCAATCACTACGGCGACCGTGGCCGTTGTGATTTGTTGGCCTGGCATCCCAGTTCGAGCAGCCTCCTCGTCGTCGAGGTCAAGAGCCGGATCGGGGACGTGCAGGACATGCTCGGGCGCCTTGATGTCAAGGTACGGCTCGGGGCCCTGCTGGCGGCACAGGCTGGCTGGACGCAGCCGGTCAGGGTCGTGCCAGCGCTCGTGCTCAAGGACGATCGGGCCCCGCGTTCAGTGCTGGAGCGGCACAGGGCCATCTTCGATCGTTACGGCCTTCGAGGGAGAAGGGCGACTTCCTGGCTTCGCACTCCGGTCGACGCCGGCGGGCTCGTTTGGTTCGAGGGCACGGATTCAGACCAGTCGCGCGTTAATGGACCTCGGCGCGTCCGAATCGGCCGGACTGCAGGATGACGGCAGCATCTGCGGCCAGATCGGGTCTGCAGACGATTTAGTGCCGCCGTGATCTGAATTCGGCCGTAATCGGCCGTCATCGTTCGCAGCGTGCGGCTTAGCCATCTCCCAGGAACTCGCGGACGAGGTTCTGGAAGTGGTAGACGCCGTTCTCGCGCTTGGCCGAGAAGCGACCCGTGTCATAGGAACGGGATCGGAGGCCCCGCTGGACCTGCTCACAGATGACGATGTCCTCCTGCTGGATCTGGTCCGAGAAGGCGACCGTCTGCTGCATCGACTCCCAGCCGGGGCCGGTGCCGGGATCGGCGAAGAACCACTCGAAGATCGTGAGCGTGCGGTCCACGCCCAGCGGCAGGATCACGTTCGAGGACATGTTGTCCTGGTAGATGTTGAACATGGTGTTGGGGAAGAGCCAGTAGTACAGCGCTGAGTCCTCGGCTCCCGGCTGGCGCATGTAGCGTCGGTCGACGCCGATCTCCTCTCCCGCGCGCAGCTCCCGGATCGGCGCGTGCTGCTTCGAGTAGTAGCGGAACTCCTCCACCCGGTACGAGTCGTAGTCGACCTCCTTGAACAGCTGTGGGTGCGCGATCGGGAGGTGATAGCCCTCCAGGTAGTTGTCGACATACACCTTCCAGTTGCACTCGATCAGGTACTCGCGCCGCTCGACCAGACGCATGCTGTCGACGTCATACCCCGCCCGCGCGACCTCGCCTGGGATGGCGCCCATGACCTCCAGCAGTGGCGGCGCATCCGCGGAGAGACAGACGAAGACGAACGGGCCCCATCGGTCAACCCGCACGGGCATCAGGCCGAAGTCCTCCTTGCGGAACTCCTCGGTCTCCTCCATCTCCGGACATGCGCGCAGGCTGCCGTCGAGGCCGTAGGTCCAGCCGTGGTACCGGCACTGCAGGCTCTTGCGGTTGCCGCGCGTGAGGGCGACCTGCCCAGCCCGATGCCGGCACACGTTGTAGAACCCGCGCAGCTCCCCATCGAGGCCATGGGTGATCACGATCGGCTCGTCGAGGACCGTGACCGGCACGAAGTCGCCGACCCGCTGGAGCTCGTCGGCGCGACCCACGAGCTGCCACGTTGCGCCGAAGACCCGCTCCTTCTCCTGCTCCAGGACCGATGGATCCAGGTAGAAGCGCGAGGGCAGCGTTGCGGCCCGGGAAAGCGGAGTCGTGGTCATGCGGCGAGTGTACCGACGAGGCCATCCTTGCCGCACGGCCCCCCGCGTGGTAAACCACGGGATACACCATGGGCGGGACCGAGCAAGGAGCGCGGTCCGCGTGACGGAGGACCAACGATGAACCATCTTCGGCTTGGGGTCACCCTGCTGGCGTCATTGATGCTGGTGGCGGCCTGCACCCCGGCGGGCAGCGGCTCGGCCTCGCCAAGCAGCGCGGCCAGCGATCTGGCGTCGCCCAGCAGTGCGACGGCCGACATTCCGGCCGTTGTATGCGTCGGCGAGGCGACCACCTACCTCGACTGGCTCAACGGCGACCTCCAGCCGGATGTGCAGGATGCGATCACCGAGCCAGCTGACACCACGGGCGACCTCCTGGCGACGATCGAGGCGAACGGGGTGGTTCGCATCTCGACCGATTCGAACTACGAGCCGCAGTCGTTCCGCGAGCCCGACGGCTCGTGGGTCGGCTTCGACATCGACGTCGGCACCGAGATCGCGAAGCGCCTGGGAGTCACTGCCGAGTTCCAGCACCAGGACTGGGACATCATCACGGCCGGCAGCTGGGCCGGCCGCTGGGATATCAGTGTGGGATCGATGACGATCACCACCGACCGGAAGGCGATCTTCAACTTCACCCAGCCGTACTACTACACGCCCGCGGACATCGGCGCCAGCACGCGATCTGGGGTGACCAGCGTCGACGACCTTCCCTTCGAGCTTCCTGAAGGCGCCGAGCCGGTGACTCGACCAACCGATTCGAACTGCATCGAGGACATCAAGGCGGGTCGGCCCGAGTTCGACCTCTTCATCACCTCGGGGACGGTCATCGACGCCGCCACTGCCGCCGGCCAGCCGGTAGTGAGGATCAGCGATCCGCTGTTCCAGGAGAACCTTGCCGTAGCTATCGACAAGAGTGGGCCTGCGCACGCAGCACTCCTGTTCGAGATCGACAAGGCCATCGGCGAGATGCACGAGGACGGCACCCTCACCACCCTGAGCGAGAAATGGTTCGAAGGGGAGGACCTCACCCAGGATCCATCCGGCGGCTGA
>JBKKBV010000037.1:0-4286 GCA_046713375.1 Candidatus Limnocylindria bacterium | reverse complement strand
GAGGCGGTGGGCACCCGGCTGATCGGGCTCGTCCCCGAGCTGACCTCCATGCTGCTCGACGAGGAGGCACCGGGCCTGACGGCCCCGGGTGGCTGGCGTCGGCTGGCAGCCGAGGCTCCGACCTATGACGCCCTCGTGGTCGGCCCAGGGCTTGGCCGGCAACCGGCCACCCTGCGCCGGGCACGCAGCTTCATCGGCGAGCTGCGCCGTCCGGCCGTGATTGACGCGGATGGACTCACGGCGGTCGCGGAGGTCCAGCGCTGGTGGCAGTCGGTCCGGGCGCCGCTGGTCCTCACCCCGCACGCTGGCGAGTTTGCCCGCCTCATGCGGGTGCCGGAGGCGGAGGCGCTCGCCGATGACGATGCCCAGAGGGCGGAGGCTGCGCGCGAGGCGGCGACCAGCTGGGGCCAGGTCGTGGTGCTTAAGGGCGCGCGCACCGTCATCGGGTCACCGACCGGCAGCCTCCTGCGTTCCGACGTCGCCACGCCGGCGCTCGCCACGGCAGGCAGCGGTGACGTGCTGGCCGGAGTAATCGGCGCCTTCCTGGCGGCCGGGCTGGATCCCTTCGAGGCGGCCGGGTGCGGGGTGGCGGTGCACGGCGCCGCCGGCCTGCTGGCCGAGGATCGGATCGGGCAGTCCGGCGTGGTGGCGCGCGACATCGCCAACCTGCTGCCGACGGCGATCCAGCAGCTTCGGGAAGGCCGGGACCGATGAGCCTCGCACCCGCACGTAGTCCGCACCGCGCCTGGATCGAGGTCGATCACGACGCTCTGGTCGCGAACCTCGCGGTGCTGCGGGGGCTGGCCGGGGATCACATGAGCATGATCGCGGTGGTCAAGGCCAATGCCTACGGCCACGGGGCGATCGAGGTTTCGCGCACCTTGGTGACCCACGGGGTGGAGCGTCTCGCCGTCGCCACGCTCGGGGAGGGGCTCCAGCTGAGGGATGCGGGGATCGCGACCCCCATCCTCGTGCTCTGGGCGCTGGGCGCTCCCGAGGCCGAGCGGGCCTTGGCCGCCGACCTCGAGCCGGTCGTCTACGACGATGCCGGGATCGAGCTGCTCGAGCGGGCGGCCGCCGCTCTCGGGCGGCGCGCCGCGGTGCAGCTCAAGATCGACTCCGGGCTCGGGCGGCAGGGGAGCGAGCCAGCGGCTGCGGTCGAGCTGGCGCTGCGCATCACGCGCAGCCGCCAGCTGCGCCTGAGCGGAACCTTCAGCCACCTGGCGGTCCCCGGCGAGGACGAGGCGTACACCGACGTTCAGCGCCTGCGCCTGGCCCAGGCGCTCGACGCCATGCGGTCGGCAGGAGCCGATCCCGGAATCGTTCACCTGGCAGCCACCGGGGGCGTGCTGGCCGGCTCTGGCACGTTGGGCGATGCCATTCGCCCCGGGCTCGGACTGTACGGCATGGCTCCCGCGTGGGCCGCCGACCGTGAGCTTGGCCTGCGGCCGGTCCTCTCCCTCAAGGCGCTTCCCTTGCGGATCTTCGACCTGGGTGTCGGAGAGGGGATCGGCTACGGGCTGCGCTTCCGAGCCGAGCGGGCGACGCGCATCGCCACCCTTGGGATTGGGTACGGCGATGGGTGGCCACGCGCCCATGCCACCAACGGCTGGGTCCTGGTGCGTGGCGTGCGTCACCCGGTCGTTGGCGCCGTGAGCATGGACGGCATCACCGTCGATCTGGGCGATCTTGATGATGTAACCTACGCCGACGAGTTCGTCCTGATCGGCGAGCAGATGCAGGCCCGCATCGGCGCCGATGAGGTCGCCGCGCAGCGACGCACCATCAACTACGAAGTGACGACCACCCTTCGGGACCGCCTCCCGCGCGTGCATCTGCCGGAGGCAGCCGCGAACGCCAGGTGAGGTCGTCGAGCGAGCGACCAAGACGCAGGGAGGGTGCAGTGTGAAGCGGGCCGACGCCCTCGCCGACGAGCTCGAACGACGCGGAGTCGGAGGGCCGGCCGCCATCCTGATGGACGCCCATCGGCCCCTGCTGCCTCTCCTGCGCCAGGGCGTGATCTTCCTGGGTCCGCTCCTGAATCCGCTGCTTGGCTCACGCCGCTTCGGCTTCCTGCGCCACGCCCTGGACGACTCGGCCGCCTACGACCGCATCGCTGCCAGGCTGGCCCGCACGCGCCCCGATCGTTCCCAATAGATGCCCAACCTCGGCGAGCTCGCCTCGTACCTGGTCGGCCTCGTGACCGACACCATCGGCGCATCGTCGATGCGACTTGGCGCCGCCCCGACGGTCGCCATCCTGGTGGTGCTGCTCGTGCTCCTGTCGCTCGCCGCTCGACCCGGCGCTCGGTGGAACGCCTCGGACCTCGGCAAGCTCGGCCGGGTCGGTCGCATGATGGCGCTCGCCGCCGAGTCGGGCGCCGATGCGACCATCTCGCTGGGCAGCGCGGGCGTGAGCCGCGCGGCATCTGCCACAGACCGCTTTCAGACGATCGCCGCGCTGCCGCTCCTCGGCCACGTCGCGGATGCCGCCGCACGCGCCGGCGTTCCGCTGCGGGTGACGACGAATGATCCGGTCGCGGCGCTGCTCGCGCAGGGGTCGCTCGCTGCGGCGCATCAGCGGACGGCCACGCCCGAGCGCGCCTCCGCGGCGGCGGTCGAGTACGTTGGTGAGGGTCGTTCGACCTCGGCCGCCTCCGCGCTTGCAACGGCGCGGCCGCACGGCGTGGCTGTGGTGGCCGGCGGGCTCGGCGAGGATGCGCTGCTGGTGCTCGACGGGGTGCTCGGTGACGCCGAATGGAGCCTCGCCGCGACGGCGAGCGGCTCCCAGGCGGCCGGCCCGCTTCTCAACGGCGACGGAAGCCTGGTCGGGCCGGCCTTCTTTCAGGCGCCAGGCGAGATCGGGGCGGACGGTCACGCGCGAACCGCGGTGCTGGCGGCGAATCGCCTGATCTGGAGCGCCGTCGCAATCCTGCTGGTCGGTTCCCTGATCGCGTGGGCCGGCGGGCCGCAGGTCGCCGCCTTCCTGACGGGACGCTGACCGCGATGCGTCGCTCGATCATCTCCGGCATCGTCCTGGTGACGGGCCTGCTGGTCCTGCTGGACCTGATGATCGTGAACCCCTCCCTGTCCGACGCGGCAGGCGCGGTCAACGAGCTGCTCGTCCTGCTTGCCGCTGCGGCGGCGGTGGGTGGCGGCGCCACGCTGGTGGCACACCACGCTCACAACGTCTCGGCGGGCGACGGAGACTCCACGGCCTCGATCGTTCTGCTGCTGGGGATGGCGGCGATCCTGGTGGCGGGCCTGCGCCCCGGGTCGAGCGGGAGCTCCGACCCGGTGGTGTTGTGGCTGGTGGCGGCCCTGCTGGCACCGATCGCAGCGTCCGTCTTCGCCCTCCTGTTCATCTTTCTGCTCGTCGCCTTCCGAAGGGGATTCGCTCTGCGCGCCCGCGAGACCACGGTGATGGCCGGGGCGGCGGCCCTCGTTATCGTGCTGCTGCTGCCGGTGGGCGGGCAGGCCGGCGAGTGGCTGGCGGCCGGTGCGGGTTGGGTGCGCGACGTGCCCCTCGCCGGCGTCTTCCGCGGGCTGCTGATCGGGATCGGGATCCTGGTTGCCGTCAGTTCCGCCCGCTCCCTGATGGCCCTCGACGGCGATGACGAATAGCGTTCGGGGGACCCCGGTCAGCGCGGAGGGCGCCACTCGGCTGCGCCGCGCCGCCCCGGCACTTCTCCTGCTCGTTCTGCTCGCCGTGGCTTCGCTCCTCTCCGGGAGCACCGGTGGGTTGGAGCTGGGGAGCCCCGACCGATCGCGCGTCGATCAGCTGCGCAGCGCAATCAGCGAGCTCCCGAGCGGGGCACTGGTCCTGGTCGCGTTTGACGCGGACCTGGGGACCTACCCAGAGATCAGGGCGACGACCCGTGTCGCAATCGACGACCTGGCGGCCCATGATGCGCGGCTGGCCATCGTCAGCTTCACGCCGGAGGGCCGCGCCATCGCCGCGGCGGAGCGTGAGCGCATCGCTCGAGCCGGCGCCCAGGAGCCGCCCGCCGACCTCGGGTTTGTCGCGGGGGCGGAGGCTGGGCTGGTGCGCAGCATCGAGTCGATCGTCCCTTCCGCGGCCGAGGGCGGGATCTTCGACGCGATCCGCGAGCGCGGCGGAGGCATCGGCGCCTTTGACATGGTCCTGATCGTGTCGGGGAGTGATATCTCGGCGCGCAGTTGGGTCGAGCAGGTCGGGACCCGCCTTCCCGACCTGTCATTGGTGGCGATCGCTCCGACCTTCCTCGACCCTGAGCTCGAGCCCTACCTGCGCTCGGGCCAGCTGAC
>JBKKBV010000036.1:0-6616 GCA_046713375.1 Candidatus Limnocylindria bacterium | reverse complement strand
CGCTGCCGCGGCCGGGGACGCCGACGTTGCATTCGCCGTGGTGCGTCCGCCCGGGCATCATGCGCGTCGCAATCGGGCCGCCGGCTTCTGCCTGCTGAATAACGTGTCCGTGGCGGCCCTGTCGCTGCGCGCCTCCGGCCTCGCCCACCGGATCGCGATCCTCGACTGGGACGTGCATCACGGCGACGGCACGCAGGCCATTTTCGATGCCGATCCCGACCTGTGCTACGCCTCGACGCACCAGATGCCGCTCTACCCCGGCAGTGGCGATGCCGCCGAGCTCGGGGCGGGCCTGGGGGTCGGCAGTAAGCACAATGTGCCGCTCGCCCCGGGGAGCGGTGACGAAGCCTTTACCGACGCCTGGCTGACGCGGCTCCTGCCGGCCGTGGAGGAATTCGCCCCTGCCGCGATCCTGGTCTCGGCCGGCTACGACGCTCATCGGCTCGATCCACTGGCCCAGCTCGAGGTGACGGCTGCCGGCTTCCGGAGCGTGGCCGAGGCGGTCGGGCGCCTGGCCCGGGCCGGTGGGATTGGCGGCGTGGGCCTCACCCTGGAGGGCGGCTACGACCTCGACGCCCTACACGACAGCGCGGCGGCCACGGTTGCCGGACTGCTGGCCGGCCTCTCCGGTCTCGAGGCTGGCTGAGGCTATACTCGACCTCGATCCCGGGGACGAGGAGGGCGCATGGCACGAGCAGCAGGTCCCGCCGCCCCGGCGACGGTCCCACAGACTCGCGCCGAGGCGGTCGGGCGCGCCACCCGAGCCGGCAGTGATGGTCAGGTGGTGGTCATCAGCGGGCTGTCCGGTGCGGGCAAGAGCCAGGCCAGTAAGCTGTTCGAGGACCTCGGCTACTACTGCGTCGACAATCTTCCACCCGACCTGCTGGATCGCTTCCTGGCCCTGCGCGACGAGGATCCGGCGCGGTTCCGCAACGTGGCGCTGGTGCTCGACATTCGCGCTGGCGACCCGGCTCCAGCCATCGAAGCGGCACGTGGCGCGCTCGCCGAACGGGGCGTTCCGATGCAGGTTCTCTACCTCGAGGCGAGCGACGCGATCCTGGTCAGCCGCTACAGCGAGACGCGCCACCGCCATCCCCTCGAGACGCGGAGCGGCGTGCAGGCGGGGATCCTGCTGGAGCGGGAGCGCCTCGCCCGTGCCCGGGAGCTGGCCGACCAGGTGATTGATACCAGCGGCCTCTCGATCGGTCAGCTCAAGGAGCAGCTCTTCCGCCACGTGCCCCGTGATAGCGCCGCCGACGAGCTGCTGATCGACATCCTGACCTTCGGCTTCAAGTTCGGCATCCCGATCGACGCCGACCTGGTCTTCGACGTCCGCTTCCTGACCAACCCGTACTACGTGCCTGACCTGAAACCGCTGTCGGGGCTGCAGACGCCGGTTCGTGACTACGTTCTGGGTCAGCCGGCCGCGGGCAGATTCATCGAGCTCGTGGTCGAGCTTCTGCAGCTGACCGTGCCGGCCTACCGGTCGGAGGGCAAGACCCGACTGACGGTGGCGCTCGGCTGCACCGGCGGCTACCACCGCTCGATCGCCCTGGCCGAGGAGCTGGCCGAGCGGCTGGCGAGCCTTGGTGGGGTCTCGGTCGCCGTCTTCCACCGCGAGCTCGAACGATGAAGCGACCGCGACTTCCGCGCTGGCTCTACCCGGGAATGCACCTCAAGCGCTGGCTGCTGGTCCTCTTCTTCGGGATCACCGTGCTGGGTCTCGGCGCGGCCATCATGCTGGTCGAGTTCTACCGCGGCCTGCCCGATGACTCGTTCATCGTCACGCTCACCGGCGCGGGCCTCGACCGGCCGATCCGCGCCGTCCTGGTCGGGCTGGGCGGGATCCTGCTCACCTCGGTTGGGGTCTGGGGGCTGATGCGCAGCATCGTCTCGCCCTTCGTGACCCGTGGGGACTCGGTCCTGGAGGTGCTGTACACGAAGCGCTACCTGGCGCGCGGGCCGCGCATCGTGGCGCTCGGTGGCGGGACCGGGCTCTCCACCCTGCTGCGGGGCCTGAAGGGCTACTCGGCCAATATCACCGCCATCGTGACGCTGGCCGATGACGGCGGAAGCAGCGGCCGCCTGCGCCAGCAGCTGGGCATTGCGCCGCCCGGCGACATCCGCAACTGCATCGCCGCCCTGGCCGATGCCGAGCCGCTCATGACGCAGCTCATGCAGTACCGATTCCCGCCGGGCTCCGGGCTCGACGACCACGCCTTCGGGAACCTGTTCATCGCCGCAATGACCGCGGTGACCGGCGACTTCGAGGAGGCCGTGCGCGAGTCGAATCGCGTCCTGGCGGTTCGTGGCCAGGTGCTCCCGGCCACTAGCGTGCCGCTCAACCTAGCCGCGACCCTCGAGTCGGGACGGCGCCTGAGCGGGCAGGCATCCATCAGCAGCGCCGACGAGCCGATCACCGAGGTCACGATCGAGCCCGCCGACGTGCGCGCCAATCCCGAGGCGATCGAGCGAATCCTGGAGGCGGACCTGGTGGTGGTTGGTCCCGGCAGCCTGTACTCCTCCGTCCTGCCGAACCTGCTGATCAGCGACATCCGCGACGCGGTGGCAGCGGCGAACGGGATCCGCGCCTATGTCTGCAACGTCGCCACGCAGCCGGGTGAGACCGGCTTCTACTCCGCCGCACAGCACCTCGAGGCGCTCATCGACCATGTCGGGGATGGGTTGTTCGACTACGTGCTGCTGAATAACAACCACGAAGCGCGGCGCCCGGACGGCTGGCTGGGGCAGCCGGTGCAGGTCGACGTCCGACGTCTCGAGGGGTTCGAGGTCACGATCGTCGAGGAGGACCTGGTCGACGTCACCAATGCCCATCACCACGATCCGGCGAAGCTGGCCGCCGCGCTGATGCGGATCCAGCAGCAGGATCGTGCCGAGCGGCCACGCCAGCGGCGAACGGTCTCCCACCCGACCGCCTCCGCCGGCTGACGCGGCCTTCGCATGCTGGTCGCCAGCGAGCTGCGCGGGGAGCTGGCCCGCATCCGTCCCGCTCGGGCATGCTGCCGGCGAGCCGAGTTGGTTGGCCTCCTGCAACCGGCCGGCGCCGATGGCGGGGTACGCACCCTGGACCACGCAACAGCGCGGATCGCGGTCCAGCTGGCGGCCTCGATCGGCGTCGCGGCAACCGCGCCAGGTGCGGGTACACCTGCCACTCACGCCCCCGGGCGGCACCACCTGACGGTCGCGCTGGCGGGTGGGCTGCCAGCGTCGTGGGAGCCGGTGACGGCGAAGGCCTGTGATCGTCGCGCCTTCCTGCGAGGCCTGCTGCTCAGCGCTGGCTCGGTCAGCGGCGGACCCGGCGGTCCGCACGTCGAATTCGTGCTCCGGGACCGCCGCAGCGCGGTGGAGCTGCAGCGCCTGCTCGCAGCGAGCGACGTGCGTGGCTCGCGAATGCAGCGTCGCGGACGGCAGGTGGTCTACCTCAAGGGCCAGGAGGAGATCGCCGGACTCCTGCGCCTGGTCGGCGCCAACCGCGCGCTCCTCGACTTTGAGACGAGCCGCGTCAGCCGGGACGTGCGCAACCGGCTGAACCGCCTGCTGAACGCCGAGGAGGCGAACCTGGCTCGGACTGAGCAGGCGGCTGACCGGCAGCTGCAGGCAATCGGCCGTCTCGAGGCCGATGGCGTGCTCGACCGCCTGGCCGACGGGTTGCGCGAAGCGGCTGCGCAACGACGACGCCAGCCGGATGCCGATCTCGATACGCTAGCGTCGAGTCTCGGTATCAGCCGCTCGGCGATGAACCATCGGCTCAGACGGCTGGTCGAGCTGTCCGCCGATGCGGTCGGCACACGACGGGCACGAGCAGACAGGAGCTGAGGTGAACGCATCCCGCCCGCCACTCATCGCCGGCAACTGGAAGATGCACCCCGCCTCAAGTGACCTGGCAGTGGCCCTGGCCATCGGTGTGCGCGACGCGGTCGCGGGTCTCGTGGCTCGGTCCGTGATCTGCCCGCCGACGATCTGGCTCTCTCCGGTCGCTGCCGCCATCGGAGGGGGATCGACCGAGCCTGGACGGCTCGCCATCGGGGCGCAGACGATGCACGCGGAGGCGGCCGGGGCATTCACTGGTGAGACCTCCCCGCCGATGGTGGGCGAGGTGGCGCAGTACGTCATCCTGGGGCACTCCGAGCGGAGGCAATACGACAACGAGACCGATGCGGCGGTGGCTGCCAAGGTCGCGTCGGCGGTCGCGCACGGGCTGGTGCCGATCGCGGCGATTGGCGAGCGCGCCGAGGAGCGGCGGGCAGGGCTCACCGCCTCGGTCATCGAGCGGCAGCTGCGCGCTGGGATCTCGCGCCTGCCCCGAATCGCCGGCAGCGGGCTGGTCGTCGCCTACGAACCGGTCTGGGCGATCGGGACCGGCGACGCGGCGTCGGGTGAGGACGCGCAGGCGGCGGCCGCGCAGATCCGCTCCATCCTGGCCGAGTCCGATCCGGCCGGCGCGGACGAGGTGGCGATCCTGTACGGGGGAAGCTGCACACCGGACAATGCGGCCGAGTTCTTCGCCGAGCGCGATATTGATGGAGCCCTGGTGGGCGGCGCGTCACTGAATGCCGGCAGCTTCGCGCAGATCGTGCGGCTGGCCGTCGAGGCGCGCGGGTGAGCGAGGCCAGGAAGCCGCCACGCACCGTCGTCCTGTGCGTGCTCGATGGCTTCGGCCTGTCCGATGACCCGGCTCGCAACGCCCTCCTGTCGGCGCACATGCCGACCTGGGACCGCCTTACTGCCGAGTGGCCGACGGCTCGACTGGAGGCGTCGGGCGAGGCAGTTGGCCTGCCGGCGGGGCAGATGGGCAACTCGGAGGTCGGCCACCTGAACCTCGGAGCCGGCTTCCCAATCATGCAGGACCTGCCGCGCATCAACGCCGCGATCGCCGACGGCAGCTTCTTCACAAACCCGGTGCTCCTCGCGGCCGCACGTCACGCGCTCGGACGCGGGACGCGGCTGCACCTGCTGGCGCTGATCGGCCCCGGCGGGGTGCATGCCGTCGACGAGCACCTGCTGGCAATGGTCCAGCTGGCGAAGCGCTCGGGCCTGCCACCCGATCGGGTGCTGCTGCATGCGATCACCGATGGGCGTGACACGGCGCCAGGCTCAGCCGCGGAGCTCCTGCCGGCACTGGTGAACCACATCGCCGGCCACGCGACCATCGCCACGGTCAGCGGCCGCTTCTATGCCATGGATCGGGACAGCCGCTGGGACCGGATCGCATCGGCCTGGGAGGCGATCGTGCACGGCCATGGCGAGACGGCGGCGAGTGCAGCCGAGGCCGTTGAGCGTGCACACGCCCGCGGCGAGAGCGACGAATTCATCCGGCCGACGGCGGTGGCGGGCTACCAGGGGATGGGGGACCACGACTCGGTCGTGTACCTGAACTTCAGAGCCGATCGCGCCCGGCAGCTCTCCCGCGCACTCGTCACCGATGCCTTCGACGCCTTCGATCGCGGCCGCAGACCGGTTGGGCTGGCGGTGGCCACTCTGACCGAGTACCAGGGCGCTGACGAGCTGCCAGTGGCGGTTGCCTTTCCGCCGGTCGTCATCGATTCGCTGGCAAGCCTCCTTTCGCGCCTCCACCTGCGGCAGCTGCATGTCGCCGAGACCGAGAAGTACGCGCATGTGACGTACTTCTTCAACGGCGGGGTGGAGGCCCCGTTCCCGGGTGAGGAGCGGCTGCTCATCCCGTCCCAGCGCGACGTCCGGACCTACGACCTGGCTCCCGAGATGAGCGCCGACCCGATCACCGACGAGGTCGTTGCCGCCATCGGCTCCGGCGATTACGACTTCGTCCTGGTCAACTACGCCAACCCCGACCTGGTGGGGCACACCGGGGTCTGGGACGCGGCGGTGCAGACTGCCGAGTTCATTGACGGCTGCCTGGCGCGTCTCGCGGAAGCGTCCCTGGAGGCTGGCGGAGCGCTCATTGTCACCGCCGATCACGGGAACATCGAGGAGATGCGTGACCCTGACGGTGCGCCGCAGACCAAGCACACCACCGCCCCCGTCCCGTTCGTGCTGGTCGATCCGCTGCGCCGAGCGGTCCGTCTGCGGGACGGCACGCTGGCCGACGTCGCGCCGACGATCTGCGAGCTGATGGGCATTGTCGCGCCTCCGTCCATGACCGGACGCAGCCTCATCGTCGACTGAGGCGCCGGAGCCCGACGCGGCGCCGTTTGATACACTCCCGGGCCATGAGTCCACTTGTCGTCGCCCAGGGAATCCTGGCCGTCGCCCTCATCGCCGCGATCCTGCTCCAGCAGCGTGGAACCGGGCTGGGCGGCGCATTCGGAGGCGAGGTGACCGCCTATCGCAGCCGGCGCGGCATCGAGCGGACCCTCTTCCGGCTCACCATCCTGCTGGCGACGCTGTTCGTCGTCTTCAGCCTGCTGAACCTGCTGCCGCAGACCGCCTGAGGCCCACGAGGGCCGGCCGGAGTGCTCTGGACCCTGTGCTATCATCGGCCGCCTCGCCGGAGACCCCCGCGAGACCGCGTGCCGAGGTGGCGGAATAGGCAGACGCGCTAGGTTCAGGACCTAGTGACCATTACGGTCGTGTGGGTTCAAGTCCCTCCCTCGGTACCACCCCGACGATGCCCAGG
>JBKKBV010000035.1:0-38606 GCA_046713375.1 Candidatus Limnocylindria bacterium | reverse complement strand
CCGAAGGGCGGCTCTGTGCGGGTCCTCCTTGTTGGGTCAAGTTTGAGCGGTGACGGTTGTGCGGCCGAGTAGGGCTCGAGCGGCCTCCGGGGGCGCCACTCGTCCGCTCTAATGTCTGTCTTGCGGCACGAGCCTTCTCGAATTTGCTACGCGCTTGCAACCTCGCCGCATTACCATGGGTGAGTCTCGGGTGGACTGCACACGGTTCGCCCCTCACAAGGAGGAGTCAAAGCCCATGAGTCAGACGAATGTGAATGTGCCGGGCGATAGCTCGGACGGAATGGGGGCCGGCATGATCGTCGGCCTGATCCTGGCAGTGATCATCGTCGCTTTCCTTATCTGGTGGTTCCTGCTCAACGGCGGTGGCGGGGGCACGCCATCGGATAGCACTGCGCCGTTGGAGAGCCTCGTGGAGAGCATCCTGCCGACCGGCAGCTAATCCAGGCTTCCCGCTTTCGGGGTGGGTTCCGCGTCCTCTTGGGCGGTCGCGGTTCCCACTCCGTTCCTTTTGACCCGGATCGAGTCGCCGGCGGTACAGCAGACTACGAGGTGGAGGCGGCGTCGACCATCGGCTTGACCTCACCGATCCAGCGCTCGAGCGTCTCGTCATCGTACGGCGACGCCATCTCGGCGATGAAGGTATGAAACCCGATCTGGCGCCGGGCGATCATCCGCTCGGCAAGCTGCTCCGGCGTACCCACCCAGAAGGTCTCGTCGTCCTCCACCTCGGACATCGGCGTCCGGTTGTGCGCCATCTGCGCCTCCCAGACGCGCCGCGCCGCCCCTTCAGTCGTGCGGATGACCGGCTTGCAGGAGGTCGTACGCTCGATATCGGTTGAGTCACGGCCAACCGCGGCACAGTGCGCGCGGAGCACCTCGTCCTTGTGAAGCAGCAGTTCGACGCTGCCCATCGCGTTCCACATGTCGGCGTATTTCGCGACGGTTCGCAGTGTCTTCCGCTCGCCGCCGCCGCCAATCATGATCGGCAGCCGCGCCTGGAGCGCCGCGGGGTCCATCCGAAGGTGCTCGAATCGATAGCGTCTCCCCCCGGTCGACGAGAACTCCTCCCCATCAACCAGGTGCCGGATCGCATCGGCCGCCTCGTCCATCCAGTCGAGCCGTTCGCCGACGCTCCTGCCGAATTCGATCCCGTAGGCGTTGTGCTCGAGCTCGAACCACGCGGACCCCAGACCAAGGATCGCGCGCCCCTGGCTCATGTGGTCCAGGTTGGTCGCCATCTTCGCGACCAGGCCGGGGTTGCGGAAGGGGTTCGCGCCGACCATCAGTCCCAGCCGAACCTTGCGTGTGACCATCGCCCATGCCGCGAGCGTCGTGTGGCCCTCGAAGACCGCCTGGTACGGGTCGCCGAAGATGGCATACAGGTGGTCCCAGGTCCAGAGGTGCTCGTACCCGAGCGCATCGACGCGCCGCGCTGCGGTCTCGAACGAGGCCCAGTCCGTCGCCTGGCTCCAGAGCAGGATGCCCAGCCGTGTGCCGTGAGAATCTGCGCTCATGCGGTTGCCACTCCATTCAGTACCACGACGCCGGCAATGATCAGGCCGATGCCGACGACCTTGACCAGGTCAAGCGACTCCCGAAAGAGGAAGAGACCGATCACCACGACCGCCGCGGTCCCGACTCCCGACCAGATCGCGTAGACGACTCCCAGCGGGATGGTCCGCAGCGTGATCGAGAGGGCGTAGAAGCTCAGGGCATAGCCGGCCACGACCACAGCAGCCGGGACCGGTCTAGTGAATCCGTCCGAGAGCTTGAGTGAGACGGTGGCGACGACCTCGGAGCCGATCGCGAGGGCGAGCCAGACGGCGGGATGCATCGGTCTACCTCGTCAGATGAAGAAGGTGAAGAGCCCCGCCATGCGGGCGAAGGCATTCGTCAGGATCAGGACCCCCATTGCCATGATGAAGAGGCCGGAGGCGACCTGCACCCAGCGACTGTGGCGGCGGAGGGCATTGAGCACGGGGCTCATGCGGGGCAGCGCCACGGCAGCGGCCAGAAAGGGGACCGCCAGACCGGCGGAATAGGCAACCAGCAGCAACCCCGCGACCAAGGCGTCCTGGCTCGAGGCTCCCATGGTCAGGATGGCGCCCAGGACGGGGCCGATGCAGGGCGTCCAACCGACGCCGACCAGCGCCCCCAGCGCAAGCGCGCGAACGGATCGTGCGGCCGGAAGGATGTCGGCCCGAACGCCCAAGCGCATGAAGCGGTCCAGCACCGGACCGAAGATTCCGGTCGTCAGCAGACCGATCGCGATCACCGCTACCCCGGCCACCTGGCGAACCCCGTCGATCCGGAAGAGGACGCTCCCGAACAGGCCGACCGAGGTGCCGAGCAGGACGAAGAGGATGCTGAAGCCGGCGACGAACAGCAGCGCCTGGCCGAATACCGGGCCGCGCCAGGTCAGCGCCGCCGAGCCCGGTCCGTCGACCGTCGCCGTTTCGCCCAGGAAAGCGAGGTAGACCGGGACGAGCGCGAGCACGCACGGGGAGATGAAGCTCAGCAGGCCGGCGATGAAGGCGAGCGCCAGGCTGACGTCCATCAGCGGACCAGCAAAGCAGCCGGGCTGGCGCCTGGCTCCAGGGTGATCGGCTGGGCGATGATCCAGAGGCTCAGCACGGTGTAGCCGATCATCAGCACCACCAATGGCAGGCCGGCCAGGATCGGGCGCCGGGCCGACTCGCGCAGGGCGCGGCGATGAGCGAGCACCACCGCCGCCACGTGCCCCAGCACGATGGCCGCAACGGACAGGTACCAGACCGCGCTGATCGGTATCCAGTCCAGCGGCGGTGCGACGGTCGACAGGGGATCGACGATCAGGGTTGGGATCCAGATCACGCCCTGGATGACCAGTGTCAGGTAGTGGGCGATCAGATAGCCACCGGCGATCGGCAACAGCGTTGCCGCATAGGCGCCGACGACGCTCCCGAGAGGAGGCGGTTGCCGGTCGGCGTCATGCGTCCGGTGGGTCAGCCATGCGGCCAGGACGAAGACTCCCATGAAGGCGAACCAGAGGCCCAGCAGCAGGATGGTCTGCACCGCCAGCACGGTATTCAGGGCGCCGATCAACGGTAGCAGGGCGGTGAAGAGGAGGTTCATGGCCGATCCGAACGGCGCCGTCTCCTGCAGGCCGTCGTAGGTCACCGCGGAGAGGAGCAGCACGATAAAGGCCGCCTCCGACCAACCCGCCCGGCCCACCTCGGTCAGGCCGGCAAACCAGGGACGCAGCTCGGCACGGCGCTCGCCGGGCTCGGCGGCGACGGCGCACTCGGGGCAGTCGACGCAGTGTGCCGGGTCACACTCTTCGGAGCAGCCCTCGCAGGTTTCTCGTACCACCACGCGCCGCCCGATCGGCCCGACGCGGCCGAACCACCCCAGGTACACCTCGAACAGCTCCGCGTTGCGCAGCCAGGAGATGCGGCCGAAGAGGATCATGCCGAGCAGGGTCAGGACGGTGTATCCACCGAGCAGGAGCGCGATCATAGTCGGCGCAATCCGATCCGGGAGGATGAGCTCCGCCCAGACGGCGCCTCCGAGGAGGACCACCGCCGGCCAGCGACCCAGGGCAGCGGGGTAGCGCAACCCGGCATCCAGGCGGTCGAAGCCGATCAGCTTGGCCAATCGCTCCAGGCCGGTGAACAGCGTCCGGAACGGGCTCATGGCGGGCCAGGGATTGCCGAACAGGACGCTGACGATGGGGAGTCCCACCCAGATCCCAATCCAGAACAGAACCGCCGGGAACGGAGAGATCGGGTCAACCACCAGGCCGAGCAGGATCGCGCCGAACCACCAGGCAAGCCCGAGCACCTGCAGCGCGAGCAGCGATGTATGTGCCAGGCCTGGACTCAACGGGCGTGTTGGGTATGACGGCATTGGTCCGGCGGGACGCACGACCAGGACCGCGGCCACGAACGAGAGGGCGACGGTCGCCCCCGCCGCCATCAGGTACAGGCCGAGCGGGACTGGGAGCGTGAACACTCCGCCGAGCGCGTGCGCCGCCGCCGGCATCGGGGCCAAGGCCAGGAGCGCACCCGCGATCAGTGGTGCGCTGGCACGGCTTCTACGGCTCATGGACGGTGAGCAGCCCGACCTCGATCGCAGTCTCCGCATCGGGAGCGTGCAGCTCGATCACGAACTGGCCGCTTCGCGTCGCCGTGAATTCGAAGGTTGCTATCTCGCCAGCCGCTGCCTCGACCTCCTCGTCGTAGCCATGCAGGTGGAGCTCACCAGCGCGCTCCGAGGCGATCTCGATCGTCACCTCCTGGCCCTTGCACACGTCGATCCCCTCCGGGTCGAGCCGATCGCCACTGAGCGACGCCTGGCGGTCCACGCTGCTCGCGTCGCAGTCCTCGGGCGCGGAAACCTGCTCGACACAGCCGACGGTGACCGCGAGCAGGAGCACGGCGAAGGCGACCCTCAGCGTGCGATGGCCATGTAGGAGGCGAGCAGGTGGTTTGCTGGTGCCCTCGGTCATTCCCGAAGAGCGTAGTCGAGAAGGCGGGATCGGGTTGCTTCGCTGCCCGCCTCTTATTCCTCGGCGAAGAACGGATCGTCGCCGAAGAGCTCCAGCCAGCGTCGCCGCATCTGGCGCACGGTCGCGATCACGGCGGCGTCCGGGGTGCCGGGCGGCAGCAGGCTCGCGATAGCGGCCCGCACCGGCTCGCTCCCCTCCATCCCGAGCAGGGCGAGGTAATCGTGCACGCGCTGTGCGGGGGTCTTGCCGTGAGCGCGGGTGCGTACCAGCACATCGGCCTCGTGATCGAGCGCGCCCTCGTACTCGGCCTCGGTCCGTTCGATCTCGGCGAGCAGCGCCGGGACGTGGTCGAGCCGAGGGTCTGAGTACGCCCAGCGTACGAACGAGTCGATCGCCGCCGGCTGGCGGTCGTGGTGGCGCACGTGGAAGGCCTGGAGGTACTGCTGCCGCTCGGTCTCGGAGCGCGTAAGTGCGATCTGCGCAACCTGCCGCATCTCGGGTGTCCATCGCCGAAGCGACTCGATGAACTGTCTGAGGGTGAGGCTGCCCGCGGGCTGCGGCCGAAAGCGGTGGTCATGGGTCGGCTGCACGGGCCCGTATACTAGCCGCCGCATGCGCCGCCTGACCTCGCGGGGCCGGCTGCCGCGCCTCTTCGCGGGCCTTGCAGCCATCCTCCTGGCCTTCACCTCGTCGCTGCCGGCGCATCCCGCCTCCGCAGCCGAAACGGCATTGCGGTATGTCGGGAGCGAGCCCGCCACGCTCGACCCGGCCTTCATCGGCAGTGCTGGAGATGTGCAGTTCCTGCTGCAGCTGTACGCGGGACTGACACGTCTCGACGAGGACGGCAAGCCCTACGCCTCGCTCGCGGAGACGTGGTCGCTGAGCGTTGACGGTCGCACCTACACGTTCCGCATGCGATCCGGGCTGACCTTCAGCGATGGCAGTCCGCTGGATGCCACCGACGTGCGTCGTTCGTGGCTCCGGATCCTGGATCCCGACACACGGTCGAGTGCGCCGGACGTGCTCAGCGTCATCGAGGGTGCCGCAGAGCGCCTTGCCGGTGGCTCGGAGGACGGCGTGGGCATCGACGCACCGGACGCTCGGACGCTGACCGTCCGGCTAAAGCACGCCGCAGCCTACTTCACCGCGATCACGGCGACTCCGACAGCGTTTGTCGTCCCGCGCACGGCAACCGGCACCGACGACAGCTGGCAGTCGATTGACAGCGCCATCGGCTCCGGCCCGTACGTCGCTCGCGGGACCGATGGGACCGATCTGATCCTCCGTGCCAACGATCGATACGTCGCCGGCCCACCGCCGATCACCGAGATCCGCTGGGTCACCGACCTGACGGGGGACTCAGCCACCGCCTTCGCAAACGATGAGGTCGACCTTGCCAGTGTCGGTGCGCACGACGCAGGCTGGATCGCCTATGACCGCGATCTCGGGCCGTCGCTGCACCATTCGGCGGCGCTTGGCATCCAGTACTTCGGCTTCGACACCACCCGGCCGCCTTTCGGCGACGCCAGGGTGCGGCGAGCCTTCGCCCTCGCCCTGGATCGGCCGCGACTGGTGACCAACGCCGAGGGGAGCAGCGGCACGCCGGCCTCGAGCGTGGTGCCGCCGGCGCTTTGGCCGGACGGGCTCGAGGACGACCACGTGACCGATCTCGATGAGGCGCGCCGCCTCCTCGATGCGGCTGGATACGAGGATCGGACTCGCCTCGGCACCATCACGGTGAACGGCTCCGGCCTGGGTGTCGGACCGGCCGTCACGATCTGGGAGCAGGAATTGGGCGTGGAGATCGCGGTTGAGACGATGGAGTTCAGCGACTACCTGAAGGCGTTGGTCGTCGATCCAACCCAGGTCTTCACCATCAACTGGATTGCCGACTATCCATCGCCGTACGCGCTGTACAGCCTCCTTCTGCTGCCGGATGCCACGAGCAACTACGGCCACTGGGACGATGCTGAGTTCGTGCGGCTGCTGGAGGCCGCATCCGGCGCGGAGAGCGAGGCAGACCAGGCGCAGGCCTACCGAGCGGTGGACGACCGGGTAGACAGCGAGGCGCCCGTGATCCCATGGGCCTATGGCGCCGGCTGGTGGCTGGTGCGGCCGGGCCTGCGCGGGCTGGGCAACCTGACGACAGGGCTGCTTGACCTTGGGAGGGTGTCGTGGGAGCAGTAGTGCGACGGGGCGCCCGGCTGGCGGCGATGGTGCTGGCCCTGACGATCGCGCTGGCCCCTCCGACCGCGGCATTCAGCGGCTTTGGCTCCATGACCGCGAGCGCGACCTACGGGGGGCCGATGCGCTTCGCCGTCCAGCTGCCCGGTGGCCCGCCCGACCAGCTCGAGCTCCTGCTGCGCTTCGCGGGCGACGACTCGACGGTCGTCGCGCCGGTTGAGCCTGGCTCGTCGAGCGCGGAATACGTCTGGGATACAGCCGACCGGCACATCACGCCGAACACCTCAATCGCCTATCGATGGCGTGCAACGAGCGGCGAGCAGGTGACCCTCAGCCCCGAGAGGACCCTGCTCCATGACGACGATCGACCGGGTATTGATTGGCAAACCGCTCGCATCGGCGCCACGACGCTGCACTGGTACGGCGGTGCCGAGGCGCAGGCTCGCCATTTTGGCGCCGTCTCCGCGAATGCTGCGGCGGCGGCGGAGACGCTCCTCGGTCATGACCTGGCCGGCCCGATCGACATCTTCGTCTACGACTCCGAAGGCGACTTCTTCGGCGCCCTGGGACCTGGTGCTCGTGAGTGGACCGGTGCGGCGACCTTCCCGGGCCTGCGCACGATCTTCATGTACCTGAGAGGTGGTTCGAGTAACTACCTCGAGACGACGATGACGCACGAGGTGACGCACGTCGTGTTCGAGGACGCGACAGCAAACCCGTTCCACGAGCCGGCCAAGTGGTTCAACGAGGGCGTGGCGGTATGGTCCGAGGAGCAATCGGCCAGCGGGCATGAAGGTTCCGTCCGATCCGCAGCCGATGCGGGCACTCTGCTTGCCTTCGATGGCATCAGTGAGTCCTTCCCGATCGGCGCTGACGTGGCCCGCCTCGCGTACGACGAGGGTGCCACGATGGTCGCGATGATCATTGACACGTACGGCCAAGGGGCGATCGCTGCCATAGCCGCCGCGTGGCGGGACGGTGCGGGCGACGCCGAGGCGCTCGAAGCGGGGACCGGGATCCCCGTCGAGCAGCTGTATGACGCCTACTTCGGGTCGTTTGGTGTCCCGGCCCCGACGGCCGTGGAGCCCGCACCGATCCTGCCGTCGAACGTCGACAAGCCGCCTCAGCCAGACGCCCCCGCCCCCGCCGGGGAGAGCGCCGCCCCGTCAGCCTCGCCCGCGCAGAAGCCCGCGGATTCGAGTGGCGACGCTGGATGGATCCCGGCCGTCGTCCTCGCGGGTCTCGCGGTGGGGGTGGTGGTGGCCCTCGGCGCACGGCGGCGGCTTCGCGCGGCGCCATGAGCATCCGTCGCAGGCGGCTGCTGGTCAGCCCACAATGGGCGGTCAGCATCGCCGGGGCGCTGGCGGTGATCGGCTTCGTCGGTTACGCCCAGTGGAACGGATCGCCCGAGAGGACCCAGTTCGCCACCTCGGTCCAGCAGGTGCTCGCGGACCAGGTCTCGAAGCTCGAGGACGAGCAGGAGGAGCTTCGTGGCCAGTTGGCCACGTCCGAGGCCCAGGTGCTCGAGTTCCAACAGGCTTCCACTACCTCGTCATCGACCCTGGCTGAGGTGAATCGGCGCCTCGAGGCCGCGCGCCTGGCCACGGGTCTGACGCCGCTGCGGGGCCCCGGCCTGGTGATCGAGATCGCCGACTCCAAGCGCGTGATCCCCGAGGGCGAGAACCCTGGCAACTACATCGTGCTGGTGGACGACCTGCGCGACATCGTGGCCGCGCTCTGGGCATCCGGTGCCGAGGCGATCGCGATCAACGGCGAACGGCTGGTGGCCACCTCGTCGATCTATGGGGTGGGTGCATCGGTGCTCGTCAACACCGCGTTCCTCTCGCCGCCATTCCGCATCCAGGCGATCGGTTTGGAGGGCCTGCTCGACCGTTTCAACACGAGCCCCGCCTTCCTTGGTCGCGTCGCTCAGCGCATCGACGTGTTCGGGCTCGAGTTCGCGAGCCAGACCGCGGATGCGGTTGAATTGCGAGCCTTCGTCGGCAACACCCGATTCCGCTGGGCCGTCCCGGCCGAAGAGGCGCCCTAGTGAAGAGTCGCACTGCGCGGGCGAGCCTCTTTGCAGTGGCGATGCTGATCGGGCTGCTCGGAGTGGGTCAGCTGAACTCCCAGGCGCGCCCGATCGAGATCAGCCGCCTGTCAGCGCCCGAGCTTTCGACCCTGATCGAGACCCTCACGGCCCGCAACCGCGAGCTGCGCGCCGGCCTGGCCGACATCCGCGAGCAGCTGCGCCAGTACGAAGTCTCCGGTCCCCAGGGCGAGAGCGCCCTCCAGGTCAGCCGCGAGGATCTTCGACGCATCACCGCCTTCGGCGGACTGGCTGCCGTCGACGGGCAGGGGATCGTGATGGATGTCGACGGCAACCTTGATGCGATCGCGCTGAACGACCTGGTCAACGAGCTTCGCAACGCGGGCGCCGAGGCGATCGCGGTCGATGGCGTGCGGATCACGGCCCGCTCGGTGGCGATCGAAGGTCCGCGCGCGATCGAGCTCGACGGGGTCGAGGTTGGGGAGCGGTTCACCTTGCGCGCGGTCGGGTCGCCGGACGGGCTGCTTGGCGCGATCGAGCGCCCAGGTGGGATCATTTCCCAGCTGGAGCTGTTCATCAAGGCAACCATCCAGATACGGCAGGCGGAGTCGCTGGCGCTGCCGGCGACAACGCTCTCGTTGCAGCCGGTGGTCGGCAAGCCGATCGAATGAGGAGACCATGCAGGAGCTGATGGACCTGGCCCTCGACGTGACGCGTACAGCCGGCGCGGGCTATGCCGACATTCGCATCGTCGAGCGGGCGACGGAGTCGCTGACCGTCAAGAACGGTGATCTCGCCGAGGCGAGCTCCAACCGGTCGGCGGGGTTCGGTGTCCGGGTCCTGGTCGACGGGGCTTGGGGATTTGCCGGCAGCTCGCGGTTGGAGAAGGCCGAAGTGGAACGAACGGCCCGCGAGGCGGTGGATATCGCGCGGGCCAGCGGCCTGGCCACGCGTGAGCCGATCGTGCTCGACGACTCGCCGCCGGCCGTCGCGGTCTACCGCACCCCGTATCGGGAGGACCCGTTCGGCGTGCCCCTCGACGAGAAGCTGCGCCTGATGTTCGAGGCCGATGCGATCATGGGCAAGGTCGCGGGAGTGACGCTCCGAACGAGCAGCATGGAGTTCGGTCGGGAGCGCAAGACCTTCGCATCCAGCGAAGGCGCCCGCATCGAGCAGGAGATCGTTGATTCAGGGGCCGGAATCGAGGCGATGGCCTTCAACGAGCACGAGGTCCAGCGCCGCAGCTACCCGCAGTCTGCGGGCGGTCAGCACGTCACCGGCGGCTTCGAGGCGATCCGCGACCTGCACCTGCCTGACCACGCCGAGCGCATCGCCGAGGAGGCGGTCGCACTGCTGGATGCTCCCCAGTGCCCATCAGGCGAGATAACCCTGATCGTCGACTCACCGCAGCTGGCGCTCCAGGTGCATGAGTCCTGCGGACATCCGATCGAGCTGGATCGCGTCCTCGGTATGGAAGCCAGCTTCGCGGGCACCAGCTTCCTGACCCTCGACAAGCTCGATCACCTGCAGTACGGCAGTGAGATCGTGAACATGGAGGCCGATGCGACCGCGCCCGGCGGGCTCGGCACCTTCGGCTTCGACGACGAAGGGGTGGCCGCCCAGAAGGTCCCGATCGTGAGCGCCGGGCGCCTGGTCGGCTACCTGACCAGCCGCGAGACGGCGCCGATCATCGGTCGACGCAGCATGGGCAGCAGTCGTGCCTCCGGCTGGAACGTGATTCCGTTGATCCGGATGACCAACGTCAACCTGCTGCCCGGCGTGGCAGGCACGCTCGAGGATCTCATCGCGGACACATCCGAGGGTCTCTTCGTGAGCACCAATCATTCGTGGAGCATCGATGACCGACGCCTCAACTTCCAGTTCGGGACGGAGGTGGGCTGGCTGATCAAGGACGGCCGGCTGACCCAGATGGTCAAGAACCCCACCTACACCGGCATCACGCCGCGCTTCTGGGGCAGCTGCGACGCGATCTGCAGCCCATCTGAATGGACCCTATGGGGCGTCCCGAATTGCGGCAAGGGTGAGCCGATGCAGACCCATGGCGTCGGCCATGGCGCCGCCCCGGCGCGCTTCCGCGGCGTGGAAGTCGGAGTGGGCCGATGGTAGAGCCCAGTGGCTGGGATGCAGAAGCGCTCGAGTCGCTGCTCACCCATGCGCTCTCGCTGGCGATCGACGCAGAAGCGGAGGCGATCTTCACCGAGCGGAGCGCGGCCCTGACCCGCTTCGCCAACTCGCGAATCCACCAGAACGTGGCCGAGCGCGATGCCGTGCTGCGCATCCGGCTGGTGCATGATGCCCGCACCGGAGTGGCGAGCACCAATCGGCTCGACCGTGAGGGGCTGCGTGAGGCGGTTGACCGTGCCTCGGCGACGTTGGCGCTGGCGAACCCGAACCCGCATGGCGCACCGCTGGCCGAGCCCAGTCCGTCCACCGCCGACGATGGGCTGGGCTTCGTGGCCGCCACGGCTCGGGCCGATCCCGAGCTGCGCGCCGCGGGCGCTCGCGCGGTCATCGCCGCCGGCGATGCGGCACGCCTCGAATCCAGCGGAGCCTTCTCGACCGAGACGGCGACCCTCGCCGTTGCCAACTCGCGCGGCATGCGCAACACCCACACCGTCACCCAGGCCAAGCTGCTGACGGTGATGATGGACGGCAACGGGGCGTCGGGCTATGCCCAGGCGACCGGACCGGATGTGCGCGCACTCGACCCGGGGGCGGTGGGCGAAGAGGCGGCCGACAAGGCATCACGCAGCGCCGATGCGGTTCAGCTCGAGCCCGGCGAGTACCCGGTCATCCTCGAGGAGTACGCGGTCGCGACGATCCTCGAATACCTCTCCTGGATGGGCTTCTCCGCCCTGGCCGTCGAGGAGGGGCGCTCGTTCATGGAGCTCGGCCAGCAGATCATGGGGCCGAACGTTTCGATCTGGGACGATGGCCTCGATCCGCTCGGGCTGCCCACCGCGATTGACTACGAGGGAGTCCCAAAGCAGCGCGTCGACCTGATCAGCGACGGGATCGCACACGCAGTGGTCCACGACACCGCCACCGCGGCACGCGCCGGCGTTGCCTCGACCGGTCACGGGCTCCCGGCGCCGAATGCCTTCGGCCCGATGGCGTGGAATCTGTTCATGTCTCCAGGCTCCAGCGCCAAGGAGTTGATGCTGTCCGGCATCGAGCGCGGCGTGTGGGTGACCCGCTTCCATTACGTCAACATCGTGCACGCCAAGCGCGGCATCCTGACCGGGATGACGAAAGACGGGACGTTCCTGATCGAGGATGGGCGCATCACGCGCCCGATCCGCAACCTGCGCTTCTCGCAGTCAATCCCCGAGGCGTTCAGCGCTATCGAGGCGATCGGCTCCGAGACCCGCCTCGTCGCCGCTGAATACTCCGGCATCAACGCGCGGGTGCCGGCGCTGCGGCTCGCGAAGTTCGCCTTCACCGGGGCCACCGGCGCGGAGGCTCTGGGCTAGCGATGGCGGCGGTCGACCTGCGCATCGGCGACCGGATCGAGCTGCGCAAGGCCCACCCGTGCGGTAGCCGAGAGTGGCGGGTGACGCGCATCGGGGCGGACATCGGGCTGGTCTGTGGGGGCTGCGGGCATCGGATCCTGATGGACCGGCTCGACGTCGAGCGCCGCTTCACCGCGCACCTCGAACGCGGCCCGCAGACGAGCGTCTGACGGATGGCACACATCGAGCTCCCTCCACACGTCGAGCTGCCGGCCGACCTGCCGGTCTCCGAGCCTTCGGGCTCGGTCTTTGCGAATCGTTCGTTCGTGCTGCTGTGGGTGGCCCAGGTGCTCAGCCAGCTGGCCAGCAACATGGTGCTGGCCGGCCTCATGGCCACCGTGGTGCTGGCAACGCGGTCGAACACGGCCAACGCCGTCCTGATCCTCACCTTCCTGGTGCCGGCGGTCGCCTTCAGCGCCATCGCCGGGGTACTCGTCGAACGCAGCGACGCCCGCCTGATCATGCTTGCCTCGAACCTGCTGCGCGCCGGCGGGATCGTCCTCTTCCTGCTGGTCGGCAGCAACGTAGGGCTGATCTTCCTGATCAACCTGCTGGTCGCAACCGTGACGGCGTTCTTCGTGCCGGCCGAGCTGACGGCGATCCCGCGCCTCGTCGATCGACGGCAGCTGATGGCTGCCAACTCGACTTTTGTGCTGACCATCAACGCCACCTTCGCCATCGGCTTTGGCTTCCTGGGCCCCCTCCTGCTGACAACCGCAGGGGTGGATGCCCTGTTCATCGTGGTGGCGGTCATGTTCGGACTCGCTGCCCTCGCGATCGTGCCGCTGCCGGCCGTCCCACCCGAGAAGCACGATGAGATCGGTGTGAAGGAGACCGGGCAGGCGCTCACCGTGGTCTTCGACCAGCTCAAGGAGGGCATTGCCTTCGTGCGCGGCCATCGGGCGATCGCCTGGTCGCTGGCCTACCTTGGGATCGCCGCCAGCCTGATCGCGGTGATGGGTGCCATCGGGCCTGGCTTCGCTACCGACATCCTGTTGCTGCGGCCCCAGGACTTCTTCTTCGTGATGGGTCCGGCCGGAATGGGCGCGGTGCTGGGAATCCTCCTGCTGAACGCATATGGCGCCAAGATCCCGAGGCGGCTCCTCATCGACGTCGGCCTGGTGGCGATGGGCGTGACCCTCATCGCGCTTGCGCTGGTGAAGCCGATCACCGTCTTGGTGTCACCCGCCCTGGCGCCGATCGAGAACAACCTGCCGTCCGCGCTCAGCCCCCTCCTCTCGCTGATCGCCCTGGTCGTGGTGATCGCCATCACAGCCGGCGTGGAGTACGCCTTCGTCGCCATTCCAGCTCAGACCGCCCTCCAGGAGGACCTCCCGGTGGAGGTCAGGGGCCGCATCTTCGGCATCCTCAATACCCTTCTGTCGGTTGCATCCTTCCTGCCGGTTCTGGTTGCGCCCGCTGCCGCCGACGTGGTGAACATCGCCTTCAAGGGGGCAGGGATCCCTGTCGTGATGGCCATCCTCGGACTCGTCACGCTGGGACTGGGAATCGCCTCGTGGCGACGGAACGAAGGGGCGGGGCTGCATCGCGCCGACCCGGCAGGCCCTGCCGCGGCATGACGACCAGGGTCGTCGCCGCATCCGTCCTGGTTGCTTCGGCCGTCATCGCCTCACTGGCGATCACGTTTGCCATCGTGGCGCGCGCTCTGCAGGCCGCGATCGCCGTCTCGCTGGTGTACGTCGCCTATCTCGCGCTGCGCGGCTACCAGGCGATGCGTGACGCACGTCGCGCGGCGGCCGTGGAAGGCACCAGGCCGTGGGTCACGCTCGTGGTGGCAGCCCGCAACGAGGCGCCCGTGATCGCCGCCACGCTCGCTTCGCTGGCCGGGCAGGACTATTCGCAGGCGGGGGAGCGCCGCTTCGACATCGTGGTCGTGGACGATGGATCGACCGACGAGACCGGGGCACTGGTCCACCAGGCGGCCAGCATGCACCCGGATCGCATCCGCGTCATGCGCCGCGAAGCCGAAGACGGCCCCCGGACGAAGGCGGCGGCGCTCGCTGTTGCCCAGCCGCACACCCGAGGCGAGGTGATCGGTGTCCTGGACGCCGACGCGAGCGTGTCCCCGGAGTTCCTGACCCGTGTCATGCGCGCCTGGCAGGCCGATCCAGGCGCGGCCGCCATCCAGGCCCAGCGTCGGGTGCACAACCGCGATCACGGCTGGTTCGCCGCGGCGCAGGACGAGGAGCTGCTCATGGACATGGCCAGCCAATGCGGACGGCGTGCCACCGACGGCACCGCCGAGCTCCGTGGGAACGGCATGTTCGTGAAGCGCGATGTGTTCGATCGGCTCGGCGGCTGGAATCCGACCGCGCTGACCGAGGACCTTGAGCTCTCGACCCGCCTCGTTGCGGCGGGGGAGCGGATCGCCCTGGCCCCGCAGGCGGAGGTCGGAGAAGAGGCGGTCACCACGCTCCGTGGCCTCTGGCGCCAGCGGCTGCGTTGGGCGGAGGGAAGCATCCGCCGCCTGATCGAGCTCGGGCCTGGCCTGCTGCATGCAGCGCATGTGCCGCTCAGCCGGAAGCTCGATTTCCTGGCCTTCACCGGCGAATTCGTCATTCCCCCGCTCTTCGTGACGACGATCGTCGCGAGCCTGCTGACTATCCCGTTGCCACGTCCCGCCGACTGGAGTGTCCCCGCCTCCCTCTTCCTGGGGTATGGGATCGGGTCGTTGCTGCTGGCTGTCGCCGGCCTGGCAGCGCAGGGAGAGCGGGGGCCTGGGCTGGCCGGACACGCTGGCAGGGGTGCGCTCTTCCTCTCACATTGGCTGCTCGTCGTGCCCGCCGCGCTGCTGCGCATCGCGGCCGGCAGGCAGGCGACCAGCTTTGTCCAGACGCGTCGCACCGGGCACCTCTCCAACCGATAAGCGGCCGCGCGCGAACGCGATGCAGCCCCGCAGGCCGGAGCGTAGGATCGCGGCACGCGTCGCCCCAGGCGACCCGATAGAGGCGATTGGCATGGCGGAACATCCCGACGACCCACAGGCGTTTCATGTCGACGAGAATCCCCTTCAGCCCGTCGGGCCGGGGCTCGATACGCCGCTGACGGCGTCATTCGATCCGACACGCCTGGACTTCGGCCACCATGCGGGCAAAACGTTGGAGGAGCTTGCCAGCGTCGACCCGGACTATCTCCGATGGCTGGAGCGTCATCCATCGGGCGCGCGATACAGGGCTGAGATCCATCGCGTACTCGGCCTGGTGCAATACTCCACCGACTGGAATCGCTGAGCGGCACCGAGGCGGGCATGGCCGGGATCGAGCGACGGAGCTTCAACGAACCCGACGAGGTCTATCCAACCGACGATGGCAGCCGCACGGAGCTGATCCAGGTCGGCGACAACATGGTCATGCGCTCGGTGATGCAGCCCGGCTGGAGCTGGGAGCAGTACATCAAGCCGATGGGCGACGATCCCTCCTGCCCGATGGAGCACCGCGAGGTGATCCTGTCCGGTCGCATTCGCTATCTGATGGACGATGGGACCGAGGTGATCGGCCAGGCGGGCGACTACCTCGAGATCTCGCCGGGCCACCTCGCCTGGGTGCTCGGCGACGAGCCCTGCGTCACCATCGACTGGTAGGCAACGATGCCCTGGACGGTTCGCTCGGTGATCGCATCGGTGCTCTGGGTGCTTGCCGGCGTGCTGACCCTGTTCTTCATCTTTTCGGGCTGGTGGATCTTCGCTCCGTTCGCCTTCGCCAGCGGAAGCGGCGGCAACCTGCTCATCCTGCTGGTGGCGATCGGTTGCCTCGCGCTCGCGGCACATCTGATCGGGCGCCGCGCGAGGAGCTGATGACCTTCGACCTTTATGTCTGGCAGTCGCCACGGGACCTCGACGACGAACGGGCCGCGGCGCTGCTCAAGAGCTGGCAGGACAGGGGCGGTGACCCCAGCCAGAGTCCCTTCGAGCCAAGCAATGACGTCGGGTGGTTCTATCGGGAGCTCATGAAGGACGTGCCCGGGATCGACGTTTCGTCGGACGCTGTTCCCAACGCCGGAGCAGGCCCGTTGTGGCTGTCGGCGACGGATGAGCCGCCCGCGCGTGTGGTCGCGATGCGCCTGCCGCCAGGTACGACCGACGAAATCCTCGAGCTGATCTTCGGGCTCGCCACCAAGTACGACCTCGTGCTCTTCGCCGCGCGAAGCGGCGCCCTGCATCTGCCGCTCGGGGAGATGGCCGCGTACGCCAGCGCCACGTTCTGGCCAGGGGGCGCGATTCAGGCCGCCGTTGCGGGCGGTGCCGGCGGCATGTCGCCGTTGTGGCCTGGTTCCTCGCCATCCCGATTCTGAGCGGGATCGTCGTGCTCGCCGGCGGGTTCATGCTTGTGATGGCCGTCTACAGCTTCATCCACGAGGCCGTCAAGGGGACGTCAGCGGGCCGAGGTTGACCGTCTTCCGGCGGCTCGGGCACAATGCGGGACCCGAGGGCGGCTAGCTCAGCTGGTTAGAGCACTTGCTTGACATGCAAGAGGTCACTGGTTCGAGTCCAGTGTCGCCCACCACCCACAGATTCGTGGTCAAGCAGCCCTTTCGAGGGCACATCCCGTGGGATTCCGCCCAGCACAGCGCTCCCTGACCGCTTAACTGTGCCGTCTGCGTTCCCAGCGGGATAGGGAGATCAACGAGGTCGACTTCTAGAGCGTCGGCCTCCGGGGCCCTGACGCCTGAGCGTAGTGGCAACCCGAGTGGGACCCCGAGCGAAACGGGTGGAGTTTTACGCTCTACATCCAGGCCACGCCCAAGCCGGGGACGCGTCCGACCCTCTACTGGCGCGATCGTGCGAGAACGGCGCGAATCCGTGGTGCTCGACGAGAGCGTCCTCCACCCGTGGGAGGTCTGCGACATGCTGTTGCGGCTCGCTGAGCGCGGCCTCTACCGCCCGGCCTGCGAGTGCCGGCATCCTCGATGAACTGGTCGACAGCCTGATCGAGCGGAAGCCTGAGCATTCCGAGCGGTTTCAACGGCGACGCGAGCACATGGAGGCCGCGTTCGCCGAGGCCATGGCCGTGCGGCCGGAACGGTTCCTATCGGCTGTCTCGGACGATGTCGATCCTGGGGACCGACACGTCGTCCCAGCCGCCCAGCATCGCCGCCGTCCGATTCTGCGAAATTGCGGACCTTTCCGCTTACTTCTTGATCGCGTAGCGCAGAAGTACCACCCCGTTTTCGAACGAGGTGGCCTCGACCAGCTTCAGCTCTTGCCGATCCTCGAAAATGCGCGTTCCCTTGCCGCGTGACGCCGGGCAGACCAGCATTCGGACCTCGTCGACCAACCCGAAAGGCCTCCGCCGGCTCGCCGGTGCGCTCCGCGCGCTGCGCGACCCGGAGACCGGCGGCCGAGCGGTAGCGTCCAGGCGACCCCGGCCTCTAGACTGGTCGGTCGACGGATAATCGACGGCCCTTATGCTCTGCTCCGAGGAAGACACCATGTCGCAACTAGCGCAACAGCATCAATGGCAGCTCGGAAGTCACGCCACCGATGGCAACGGTGTTGCAATCAGCGCCGTTTGTGCATCGTGCGGCTTGGCCCGTGTGCAGGTGATCTCAACGCAGAACGATCAATTTGTCGACTTGCGCGGCGTCTGTCCTGGCACACCACAAGGCCCAGGTGAGCCCGAGCAAGGGGAGTGGCCCCAAATCGCCGGGCTGAGGGACGCCCCGTCATAGCCGATGCTCTAAGCCCAGCTACGATCTGAAGCGTCCCCGAACGTGGCCACAACCCGAGTCCGGGGACATTCCGAGACCGTCATAACAGGGTCCGACCTAGCATGCCTGTCACGCCCGGGGCTACTATGCAGGTACCCCGATGCTTGACATGCGAGAGGTCACTGGTTCGAGTCCAGTGTCGCCCACCAACCGCCTCCAACATGCAAAGGAGTAGGCTCGGGGCATGATCGCGGAAGCCCCGGAGCCCACGGGCGGGACGGTGTGGCGGCGCAATCGAGGGCACGTCGCCATCTCCCTCCGAGTTGCCGGCGCCGTCGCCCTTGTTGCCATCATGGTGGCCTGTGGCGGCGGCGTGCCTTCGGCAACGCCCGACCTCATCAAGACTGGCGACTGCGTAAGCGTGACCGGGCCCGACAACGACCTAACCTTGACCGAACTCCCCTGCGATGACCCGAAAGCTCAGTACCGTGTCGACGTGAGGACAGGCATCGCCGACGTCCCCTGTCCGTCGAAGTCCGATGTGAAAGTGCCATCGGATGTCGCCGTGAACGGTTGGTATTGCCTTTCATCCCTTCGGTAACAGCTGAAGGTGCGCCTGCCGCAGGTCGACCTGCGGGACGACGAGGGAACTGACCTCGAGTCAATTTGCGGCCGCGAGTACTCCCCGGGTACTGCATCAGACCGCACTGTCCAGATTTGGTGCCGTCAGTCGCGCAGCATCGATGTGCCGGAAGTACTAGTTCGTCATGGTCCTTCCGTCGCCGAGTCGCCATCCTCTGGGCATGTTCACGCCAAACCTGTCCCGAGATGACCGCCTTCCTGCTCGGAGCTTCCGCGTACCTATCGCCGTCGTGGGCAGTGCAGTTCTCGGCCTTTCGCTCCTCCTGTCCGTCGGTCCGGCGCTCGGTGCCGGCAACGGCAACGGCAACGGCAACGGCGCCAACGGAAACAGCTCCGGTGGCGGCGGGAATGGCACGTCCGGCAACGTGAAGGTCCACGACGCCGGGACGGGTGTCGAGACGTCAGGTGGCGACAACGAACCGCATGTGTGCGATTTCTGGCTCGGTTTCACCCTCGACGCCCCGTTCGAGGCCGGAATCTGGGTCGTCGTCAGCTGGGCGCCGACGGGCGATGGGTCGACCGTCGCCTCTGGTGTGTACGACACGGCTGGCGATGGAATCGATAGCTCGGGCCTTGTCGAGGTGCCGGCTGGGCACTATCGCGCTGAATGGGCGGCCACTGGCGCAACGGTCAGCAAGAAGAAGACCTTCTGGGTCGATACCGAATGCGACGAGACGACCACGCCCGCGGATGAGTATCCCGCCGATGAATCGGCCTCGCCGGCCGAGCAGTCTCCGGTGGAGCAGTCCTCGGGCGACGAGTCCCCTGGGGAGGAGTCTCCAGCCGAGGAATCAGAGTCGACCGCTGAAGGCTCGCCAGACGAAGACACCGCTCTCCCTACTGACGAGCTGCCTCTTCCCGCAGATGAGGAACTGGATCTGGCCGATGAGTCCGTTGTCGAGGAGGCTGCCTCGACCGACGACCAGGCTGTCGCTGAGGGCCAAAGCGCCTCGGCGGATGAGCCTCCTGGCACGCCCGGCGACACACCGGTCGAGGAGCAGCCTGCTCAGGCTGCGGATCCAGGCTCGACCGACGCGGAGGCTCCTCCGATGCAAAACCAGCTCGGGGGGACCGGCGTGGCTGGCGACCCGACGATGTCGGATACCGCGGTCCCGACGCTCTCCATGCTGAGCGGTCTCCTGACACCCTTCGTCGCGCTGCTGCTGATGATCGGGCTCGCGACCGCGCGCCGCGGAACGCGCGGCGACATCCGCGCATGCCTGACGGCCTCCAGAGTCCGGATCCCGCTACCCTAGGGTGGGTTGCGTTCCGGTCGAGGTGAACAGTGAGCTTCTTGTCGAAAGGCCGCCGTGGCAACGAATCGGAAGGGTCGCAGACGGCTGAACCGACAGCCACGCACCTTTCGGTGGTGGAATTCTGGACCGCGGAGCAGCGCACGCTTGCCGGCATGGACCTCAGCCAGGGCCGTCTGACTGACCTCATCAATCGCCAGGACATCCTGCCCGTCGTGCTTATCGACGAGCGACCGCAGGACCTCTCGCAGCCGATCGAGAAGCGCGCCGATCAGCCGTGGGCACATTTCCTGATCTGGGACGCGCTCCTGATCGTGCCTCCACCGCAGGCGACCGATCCATCGCGGAGGCTGCATCGCCCGAAACAGCCGGTCGAGATCGTGATCGGCCAATTCATCATCACCGGAATGGTGCACATACCGCCGGGCGCCCAGGCGGCCGGTTTCCTGCTCCGTCAGAACCTCAGGTTCGCCCCGGTTACGCGGGCTGTGGTGCGGGACGGCGGACGCGAGGGGTTCGAGCAGCGGGCTGACGTGATCCTGGTCAACATGCGCCGGGTTGAGACGATGCGGGATATTGGTCTCGAGGAGCCAGAGGGGATCGCCTGGTCAGAGGCGGTCGCCCGGATCGACTGACGGGCAGTCAGGCCGCCCCGGATATCGTCAGGGCGTTTCGGATGCGCTCGGCATCCTCCATATCGGCGAGACGCACCAGCCAGTTCGGTTCCAGGTCCCGGACGACCGAATCGAGGTCGTCGGCCTCGAGCTCGCGGAGGAGCCCATTGGCACACAGCGCCAACAGGACCGATGCGACCTCTGGGTCATACCAGGTTCCGGAGCGGGCGTGGATGGTCGTGACGGCCGCTGCGTTCCCCTCCTGGGCGACCGCAATTTCGAGCCCGTCGGCGAGGGCCACGATGCGAGCGAAGAGTGGGATCGCCTCGCCAGCCAGCCCCATCGGCAGGCCACGGCCGTCCCAATGCTCGTGGAGCGCCATCACTGTGACGGCGACCTCGGGACCGAATCCCGCTCGCGTTGCGAACTGCGCTCCGCGGCGAACCCGCAAGTGCTCAGCCGCGAGGTGTTCCTCGTCCGTGCCGCGGGCGACGGGCATCAGGCGGCGCATCATGGCCGGGCGCGCGGAGCGAGGGTCAACGTCTGAGACGCTGCCGGCATCGTGCATCAGCGCGGCGTAGAAGAGTCCAAGCCGATCTCGATCGGCGATGCCCATCGCCTCGGCCAGGCGCATCGCCAGGTGGCAGCTGCGAACCGCGTGACCCGGCTCCTGTCCGGCCAGCTCGTCCAGCGCGGGAGTCATCTCCAGCAGGAGGTCGGCCACGCGTATGGCATGCCGCGGATACGCGTTGCGTGCCGTTGCTTCGGCTCTCATGCGGGCCAGTGTCGGGCGCCCGGCGGTGAGCGGGAATGGCCCCAAGGTACCCCCGGGTACCGCCCTCAGGCCGGCTGCGGCCGGGCATCGCGGCTATCGTAGATACCGAATGCCGCTCGAGACGTATCGGTCCAAGCGCGACTTTTCGCGCACCCCCGAGCCCGAGCCAGGTTCAGTTGGGGAGGGAAGCGGGCGCTTCGTGGTGCAGCGCCATCGGGCGACCCGCCTGCACTACGACCTCCGCCTGGAGATCGCTGGCGTGCTCGTAAGTTGGGCGGTCCCGCGCGGTCCGACGCTGGACCCCGACCAGCGCCGCATGGCGATGCGGACCGAGGACCACCCGATCGAATATCTCGACTTCGAGGGGACGATCCCCGCGGGCCAATACGGCGCGGGCGACATGATCGTGTGGGACTGGGGGACCTTCACTCCGGAGGAGACCGACGATCTGGCCGCGGCCCTGCTCGCCGGCGAGCTCAAATTTCGGCTGAACGGGCAGCGGCTGCGTGGCCGCTACACGATCATCCAGACGGGCGGGAAGCGCGACGCCTTCGGCCGCAAGTCAGAGCCGGGCCAATGGCTGCTGATCCACAAGCGCGACGACGACGCGGTGGCCGGTTGGGATGCCGACGAGCACCTCTCCAGTGTGAAGTCCGGCCGGACCAATGACGAAGTGGCCGCGGGGATTGCGCCCCACGCCCTTGCGTCGCCGCCCAGCGTAGAGCCGGAACTCTCCGCCGCGCGCCCCGCCACCCTTCCCGACTTCGTGAAGCCGATGCTCGCCACCCTGACCGAGGGCGCGTTTGACGATCCGGACTGGCTGTACGAGATCAAGTGGGATGGTTATCGGGTCGAGGCGGTGGTGCAGGGAAAGGGCGTTCGGATCTGGACCCGCAATCGCATCGACGCTGCCACGTACTTCCCCGACCTAGCCGCCGCCACCGACTGGATCGTGGCGCGGGAGGCGGTGGTGGATGGCGAGGTCGTGGCCTTCGATCCCGACGGACGTCCCGATTTCTCGCTGCTCCAGGATCGAACCGGGCTTCGTGGCCTGGAGGCGGCCACCGGGCGGCGCTCGCCGGACGGGCCGCGGCTGACCGCGGACGAGCGCAAGGCGATCCCGCTCGCCTACATGGTCTTTGACCTGCTCCACCTCGACGGCCGTTCCCTGTTCGATGTGCCGCTCGAGGAGCGGAAGCGTCTCCTGCATCGAGTCATCCGGCCGCATCCGCTGGTTCGCTACGCGGCCCACGTGGTGGGGGAGGGGGAGGCGTTCGTCCGGGCCGCCGCGGACCGCGGCCTCGAGGGAGTGGTCGCCAAACGACGCGCTAGCCACTATGAACCGGGCAAGCGATCGCGCGACTGGCTGAAGATCAAGCTCCGGCGCGAACAGGAGCTGGTCGTGGTCGGGTGGCTGCCCGGCAAGGGAAGCCATGCCGACCTTGGATCGCTCATCGTCGCCGTCAACGCCGATGGTCGCCTGCGGCACGCGGGCCAGGTTGGCAGCGGCATTGCGACCACCATGCGTCGGCGCCTGCTCGACGCGATGGAACCGCTGTGGCGTGACGAATCACCGCTGGATCCGGTGCCGCGGCTGCCGACCGCGCGTTGGGTAGAACCCCGC
Source organism: Candidatus Limnocylindria bacterium (assembly GCA_046713375.1). Lineage (GTDB taxonomy): Bacteria > Chloroflexota > Limnocylindria > QHBO01 > QHBO01 > CF-167. The sequence continues at coordinate 15,775 of JBKKBV010000035.1, read as the reverse complement.
ATCGTTATTCGCGCGGAATTCGCAGAATGGACATCCGATGGACTGTTGCGCCAGACGGCATTCAAGGGGATCGAGGTGGGGAAGGAGCCTGCCGCGGTCGTTCGCGAGGAAGCGATGCCCGCGGCGCGGGTCGCGGCCCGCGCGCCCGCAGCGCATAGCAAGAGGTCAGATCACTTGAACACCGCGGTGATGGAGGCGACTGCTGAGGAACTCTCGGCTCTCGATGCCATGGATCGCGACGGCACCTGGCAGGTTGCCGGCCACGAGGTGCGGGTGACGAACCTCGGCAAGGTCCTTTTCCCGGCTGCGGAGGGGCATCCGGCTCTCACAAAGCGTGACCTCCTTCGCCATTACGTCTCGGTCGGGCCGATCCTGGTGCCGCACCTGGCGGGTCGCGGCCTCAACCTCCAGCGCTTCCCCGACGGGATCGGCAAGGCCGGCTTCTGGCAAAAGGATCTGCCCGGCCATGCGCCCAGCTGGATCGCACGCTGGACGTACACGGGCAGCGAGCGGGCCAAGGACTACGTGGTGGTCGATCGAGTGGCGACGCTCGCCTGGCTCGCGCAGGAGGGTGCGATCGAGCTGCACCCGTGGACCTCCCGCACGAAGGCGCCTGACCGCCCAACCTTCGCGCTCATCGACATCGACCCCGGAACCGAGACGACCTTCGAGGAGATCCTCGTCCTGGCGCGCCTGTATCGGACCGCGCTCGGGCACCTGGGCGTCATCGGCCTTCCAAAGGTGAGTGGCAAGCGCGGCGTTCAGATCTGGCTGCCGATTGAGCCCGCCTACACCTTCGAGCAGACCCGTGGCTGGGTGGAGCAGCTGTCGAGGGCGGTGGGGCAGATGGTCCCCGAGCTCGTCAGCTGGGAGTGGTCGAAGCGCGATCGTGGCGGCCGAGCTCGGCTCGACTTCACCCAGAACGCGATCAACCGGACGCTGGTGGCGCCCTATTCGGCTCGTCCATCAACGGGAGCTCCCGTCTCGACGCCGATCACGTGGGACGAGCTCGACGATCCCAAGCTCGCACCCGACCGCTGGACGGTCAGCTCCCTGCCCGAGCGAATCGCGGCTGTGGGCGACCTCTTTGCTCCAGCGCTGAGCGAGCGACAGAAGCTGCCGCCGCTCTGACGGCACGAAGAAGCCGCGGGTGGAGCGCCGCGCCTGGGAGTCGCAGGAACGGAGCCGCCCGCGGCGAATTGCGAACGGTGGAAGGGGCGACGCAGCCCTAGCTGGGCCAGCCGCCGCCGGTGTGTGCGTTGCGCATCTGCGTCTCCCTCAAGCGACCGTCTCGCATGAGACGTAGCCGCAGGGAAACGTTCGTACCCGGAGGTCGCCTCTTCAATCACCCATCGGTACCTGCGTGCCGGGGGGCGGGCAGTACTTCCGAGGGACCGGAAAGTCAAATGGGACTTGCCAAGCCCCGTATACTCCACCTCAATGCCGCGTACCCGCCTGCCCGCTCAGAGCACTGCGCACGACAGCGCACTCGCCCAGCAGATCGGCGCACGCATCCGGGACGCCCGCAAGCGGAGCGGGCTGACACAGCAACAGCTGGCGGGCGAGCGGTACACGAAGGCCTACGTGAGCGCGCTAGAGACCGGGATCGCGCGCCCCTCGATGGTCGCGCTCAGCTACCTGGCGGAGCGGCTCTCGCTTCCGCCGAGCCACTTCCTGGACGAGCAGAATCCGACCTGGAGCCGGCTGGCGGTCGACATGACGCTGGCCTCCGGAGATTGGCAGGCCGCGGCCGACGGCTACGCGTCGCTCCTCGACATCCCGCTCGATGACCTAGGTCGCGCCGAGGTCCTTCGCGGGCGGGCAGAGGCGCTGGCGCGCCTGGATAAGGGGAAGGACGCCGTCACCGCCGCTGCAGAGGCGGCTCGCATCTTCAGCTCACTGGGACGTATCTCGGACGAGGCGCTGGCACGCTACTGGCTGGCGTATGGGCTCTACCTCTCGGATCAGGAGGCGGATGCGCAGAGCCTCCTCTCCTCGCTCCTCGAGCGAGTGCGGGCCGGCCTGAAGGTCGAGCCTGACTTCGAGATGCGCCTGTTGATGTCGCTCGCTGCCGTGGCGTCCCGCAGTGGCGACTACGCCCGGTCGCTGACGCACCTTGAGACCGCCCGTGGCCTGGCCGAGGATCTCGACGACCGGCGACGCGCGATGTTCCTCTTCAACCTCGCGATCAGCTACCAGGAGACCGGCGACCTGGAGGCAGCGATCCGGACCGGGACCCAGGGACTCGCGCTGCTCCGGTCGGCGGGCGCGGTATTCGAGTCGGCTCAGATCGAGAACACGCTGGCGCTGGCGTACCTGTCCAGCGGCAACATCGAGCGTGCCGCAGAGCTCGCCGATGAAGCTCGCGCCGCGTTCGAGGAGGTTGGTGACGACCGCTTCCTGTGCGCGGTGCTCGATACCGATGCGCAGGTGGCCCTGGCCCAGGGCCGCCTCGATGATGCGGCGGTGACAGCACGGCGAGCGATCGAGATGGCACGGGCCACCGGCAATCGCGGAGTCGAGCTCACTGCGATGCTTACCGAAGCTCGCGCACTGCGTGCCAACGACGACGCAGAGGGGGCTGAGGTGCGCTATGACGAGGCGGCCATGCTGGCTCGTGCGGGGCACTCAGCCGGACGGACTCGCGAGGTGCTGCGCGAGTGGGCCGAGCTGCGCGCGACGCTGGGCGATCATCGGGGAGCCTACGAGTTGACCAGGGAGGCACTCTCGGTCAAATAGCGGTTGACATGGGTAGTCCGGTGCAGTTAGGCTGCCACCAAGGAGTTGGTCTGGGTACCCGCCAGGTGCAATGCCGGCGCGTGACCAGCTCTGAGCCGGGGGAATCGGGATCGGAGATCGGGCACAGCTCCGATCCCAATGCCCGGCGAAATCAGGACACCGCCGGTGTTTCGACCAGCGTGAAGCGCCCTGCCGCGAATGGTTCGACCTCACCGGGCAGGTAGATCCGCATCGCGTAATCGCCCGGACCCCACGCCTCCAGGAGTGTGCTCGTCTGTACCTGGAAGGCGAAGACGCGCGATGTCGCCACGATTCCCTGCTCTCCCCGCGACTGCGGCTGCGCGACCGTCTCTGTGCCATCGGCATTGAGGCGGATGACCTCGACCACGATAGTGTTCACTCCGGGCGCGGCCGGCATGCGCACTGAGTAAGCGAGAGGGTCGCCGTCACGGAAGCGATCAGCCGGATGGGTCGCCTCCCCGCTGGCAGGGTCCAGGGCGGTTCCGTACATGATCGGCAGGGGAGCCGCGGCACTCGGCATGGGAGTGGGTGACGGGAGCCCCGTCTCCGAGCCGGCACGACCAACCAGGAATGCCACTACACCCACACCCAGCGCGGCGGCTGCCCATGCAAGCCAGGTCTGCGCGCGAGGGCCTGGTCCTGAGTGCCGCTCGGCCGCCATCGGTCGTGCCTGCGACGGACGCGCCTGCCGAAGGCTGAACCGCGAGCCACCAGAGCGGCTGCTCATGTCGGGCTCAACTGTAGCGACGCGATTCCAGATACGATTGGCGCAATGGCCCGACGCGTGTTCGACTTCGACACCCCTGACCGGTTCGTTGCCGGCGTGATCGGCGAGCCCGGTGCGAGGACGTTCTACCTCCAGGCCCGCCAGGGCGGTGCGCTCGTCAGCATCGGGCTGGAGAAGACGCAGGTCGCGGCCCTCGCCGGCCGGATGTCCGAACTGCTGGACAGCGTCGAGGGGCTCTCGGGCGAGCTTCCCGCCGCGGTGGCGCGCGATGACAGGCCGCTCGAAGAGCCGACGGTGGAGCTGTTCCGGGTTGGTGCCATGGCGCTGGCCTGGGATGCCACAGCCGCCCAGATCGTGATCGAGGCGCAGCCGCTCGCGGTGGATGCCGCTACCGGCGAAATGCCTGAGCAAGCGCCGCCCAGCCCCGACCTGTTTCGGGTGCGGGTCGAGCTCGCTCGCGCGCGCGACTTCGTTCGCCGCGCCGCCTCGCTGCTCGCGGCCGGGCGGCCAGCCTGTCCCTTCTGTGGACAGCCGCTGGAACCGACGGGCCATTTCTGCCCGAAGACGATCCTGAACTGATGCCCGGGGTGGGGGGCCAGAGCGCCGACCACGCGGGCTTCGACCCCGAGCTGCCGATCGACTGGCTCGAGCCGGTGCAGTTGGGCGACACCCTGCCGGGTCGCCTTGGCCTCACCATCCTGCCCGGCAAGCGGGGAACCTCATTTCGCTATCCGGGCCGCGTCTACCAGCGCGACCTGGACCACGACTTCGCATTGCTACGGGAGGCCGGCGTGCGGCGGCTGATCCTGCTGGTGGAGGACGCGGAGCTGCGCCACTGGAGTGACCCAGGGATCGTCGAGCGGGGGCAAGCGGCCGGTGTCACCGTGCTCCGGCACCCGATTCCGGACGGGCAACCGCCCGAGTCCAATGCCGAGATGCAGAGCATGCTCGACGAGATCCGCGATGGGCGCGCGTCCGGCAACGTGGCGGTAGCGTGCATGGGCGGCGTCGGTCGTACCGGGACGGTTGCTGCCTGCGCCCTGCTGGAGGGCGGAATGACGCCCGACGCTGCCATTGCGACCGTTCGAGTAGTGCGGCACCCCACCGCGGTCGAGAGCGCTGACCAGGAGCGGTTTGTGCGCTCCTTTGCACAGGTCGCTACGTAGCGATAGCGCTCGGAGTCGGAGTGGATGGCAGCGTGGCCCGCAGACCCGTGACCTCAACAAAACGGCACAACGCGTTCGCGAGGCGCATCTGCTCGACCGTCCGCGCGCCAACCCGTGGAAGATCCGGAGAGGCGACCACTATGGCGACGCAGCGAGCTCGTGACGTCGCGACGTTCAGCCGATGGCCGCTGTACAGGAAGTCCATTCCCCGCGGCGCTTCCTCGCCGCTCGAGGCGGCCATCGAGTAGATCGAGATCGGCGCCTCCTGCCCCTGGAACTTGTCGACCGTACCGACTCGAGCGTGCGGGAGGAGGCGCTGGATGGCGCCCACCTGAGCGTTGTATGGCGCGACGATGACGATCTCGTCCCAGCCGATCGGCAGTTCGGCTCCCTCGGGATCGACCCACGTCGCGCCCCCCTCGATCAGCGACCGTGCCAGCGCCGCAATCACTGCGGCCTCCTCCTCGGACTCGTTGTCGTTGCCGCGATGCGTAACGGGGAACCAGCGAGGCCCGGTGCCGCCCGCCACGCCCGATGCGTGGATCGCCTGGCGCTCGAGATTGGGTTCCGGCTGCAGGCGGCCGTCGTAAAACGTCTCCGAGGTGTATCGGCACAGATCCGGGTGAAGCCGCCATGTCGTCGCCAGGAAGAGTCCGTCGGCAGGGGAGATGGTGGCGGCGCCGTTGAGCAGGTGAGCGAGAGCCGAGCGCTCGGCCCCAGGTGGGTGGCTCCCCTGGATCACCTGGTCCAGCTGCTGGGGATCACCGAGCAGGACGATCGACGTGGCAGCGGGAGATGCCGCGATGACGTTCGCAAGGGACATCTGGCCGGCCTCGTCGACGAACAGGACGTCGACAGCGTCGGCCATGTGGGGGGAAGCCCAGAGCCACACCGTCCCGGCGACCAAGTTCGCTTCGCCGGTCGCAAGCGCTTTGGCGGCGTGCGCTGCGTCCTTCGCGAGTGCGACGCGTTCGTCGGGATGCTTCTGTTCCTTGTCGGCCTTCTGCAGAGGGCGGACCGGAACATCGTCCCTTGCGGCAGCGGCAAGGACTTCCTTGATCAGGTTGCCGATCACCTTGTGGCTGTTGGCGGTGATGCCGACTCGCTTCCCGGCTCCCAGGAGCGAGATGATCATGCGCGCGCCGGTGTACGTCTTGCCGGAGCCTGGTGGTCCTTGAATGGGCAGGGTCGCATGGCCGAGCTGGAGTGCCAGCCGGCGCGCTGCCGCCAGCTGGCTCTCGTTGGGCTGGCGCAGCTCGTCGCCCGCGGCCTGGCCGGCCCGCGGTGCGCTTCGGAGCAGCAGATCGCGGGCAGCCCGGTATCGGCCGTCGGCGTCGATCCCATGGTCAGCGACCCACTCACCGATCTCGTACAGACGGAGGCGCTGCTGCACTGTCCCGACGATGCCCAGCGCCACCAGGCTGGCGGAATGCGGATCAGCAGCCACTCGCCTGATGTCGATCGTCCGCGCCGCGTGGTCGATCGCACGCACCGAACCAATCGCCCACTCGCCGAACTTGGCGTTCGGCTTGAGCTGCGTCTTCCCAGGATCGTAGACCGCGTCATGAACCGACACCCGGTATTCCTGCGCCGGGAATCGATAGCGCCAGACCTGCCGCCCTTTTGGGTCCTGCTCATCGAGCGGCTCGACGGGCTCAAGGCCTCCGATCGGGTCGGTCTCCTCGATCAGCTGACTCGCATTCAGTGCAAGGAGACGGTAGAACTGCCACCAGGTCGCCTTGTCCTCGCGTCGATGCCAGCTCAACAGCTGGGCGAGCAGCCAGCTGGCCTGCTGTCGGTGAGAGCGTTCACCCGGGTCAGCGGGCACGTCCACCGTCAGGCGGGCTTCGAGCTTTGCAACCCGGTCCAGCTCGACGGCCTGCTCCTCGGCTGGGGAGGCGTCGCGGGGCGCCGGCCGGCCGACGTCGGCTCGGGTCCTCTGGGCAAGCTCCGATCTCCGGGCTTCCAGCCAATCGCGGAGCTCACGTGTGCTGATGACGTCGTCGCGGTTGTAGCGCTCGATCCGCGTCAGATGGTCGGCTTCTGGGCGCTCGCCCTCTCCCAGCTCGAGCCACTGCTCGAAGGCGACGATGCTCGAACCCGCATCGCGGAGATCGACCTCGCGCTCGTAGCCGTACAGCGGCTCCAGCTTCTTCAACCCGTAGCTCTCGACCGATGCGCGCAGCGCCTGGCGGACGATGCGATGCAGATCGACCATGACGCCACCGCGCAACAGCCGATCGACCTCCATCTCGCGCGTGGCGTGCTTGCCCATCAGGTGCTTCAGCGCGCTCGGCTCATAAGAATGGAAGTGGTAGATGTGCCCATCGGGGAAACGATCGAGGTGCGCCGTGAAGAGGTCCATGAGAGCCTCGAAGGCCGCCTTCTCGCCCGCGAAGGTGAAACCACCCTCGGCGTCGGTCGACCAGATCGCGTGCCAGCGCCCGTCGTCCTCCATCACACCGAAGAGGTACTCGAGCCCGTCTTCAAAGGCGTACGGGTCGCCCTCGATGTCGAAGAAGAGATCGCCGGCCGATGGGAGGGGGAGCGAGGCGAGGCCTCGCTCTGCTTCGCGGAGCTGCCCACCCTCGGGAAGCAAGAGCTCGTACCTGACAGTGCCTGCCACCCGCCCCTCGAGCTGGATACGCGCCTGCTCGCGGACTCGCTCGAGGGTCCGCTCGGTCGAACCGTCGAGTGGTGGCACGAGCGGGAGCGGCAGCGTGCCGAGCCGCGCCAACGTCGTCACGCCGCGATCGACAAGCCCGCGCCGCTGCTGGCGGCCGATTCCCGCAACCAGGCTGAGGTGATCGTCGGCGCGGCGCCGTGCCTGGCACTCCACCGTCCAGCGGCACACGTCGCAGTGCTCGACCGGGTCCGGGTACGTCCCATCGGGTGGATAGGCCGCGGGCCGGGCTTCAGGCCCAACCGTTTCCTCGAACCGCTGCTTGGCCGCTCGGTAGTAGGCCATGAAGTCGTCCACGCGCAGTCGAACGGTCTCGTGGGCGCTCCCCCCCAGTGCCACGTGCAACCACTCGGGCTGGATCCCCTGCAGGGCCGTGAGCTGGTCGACATAGCTGCAGACCTGCAGGACCGCGCCTGCCTTGACATGGCGCGCCAGCTTGGTGTCAGCCACTTCATAGTGGAACGGACCGTAGACGCTCGGCCGATCGGGCGACTCTCGCCGCAGCAGAAAGTCGGCATGTCCGCGCCATCGGCCGTTGAAGAAGGCGGCCTGGTAGATGACCTGCGCACCCGACGCCATCGCCTCCACGGTCGCCGCCGCGGCCATGCGCAGCCCCTCGGCGTGGTCCGACGAGTACGCGTCCGGGGTGATCGTGACGACGGATCGACCATCGGCCGCGAGGTCGGCCAGGTATCGCTCCTCATGCTGTGCCCCGCGCTTGCGAAGGACGTCCAGCTCGGGATCGGGGAGATGCGGGCGTTCGGCCAGCCCGGCCAGGGCGGCCCGTTCCAGCTGGGTCAGGTGCTCGCAGGCGAGGAAGCCGACGAGATCGGTCGCCGAGTAGACCGGGCTGCCGTCGATCAGCTGCATGCTGTTCGAAGCCTAGCCTCCTGAGCGACAGGTCGGGTGTCGCGAGGGCCGCTACCCTGCGCGAGGCTCGCTCCGAAGGATGGTCAACGCCCAGCCGCAGTCCGAGGTGACCCGCAGGAAGAGGTCACCCACCAGCTCCGGATGGGACGTGAAGAAGTCGCCGTACAGGTTCCCCGGCGCCGGGGCGCTTCCGAGCGTTGCTCGGATCGTGGGCACCGCCGTCCCGCTTCCCGGCACCAGGTCAGCGGAGATCGAACAGGCGCTGCCTCCCGGCAGGACGGCGGCGACCCAGCGCACAGCGTAGTTGGCGTCCTCGATCCGGATCGGACCGTACTCTCCGTTTCCCTCATGGGCGAAGCCGGCGACGATCGGATTGAAGGGCAGGTCGAAGGTGGCCGGCACCAGGTACGGCTTCGGCATGAAGCCGGCCGCGACCCAGCCCTCCTCGAAGACCGGCTCCGCGGCATCCGCGTCCCGGACCAGGTACCAGCCCCAGCTGTCGGTGCGCACCGGCCCAAGCACCACAACGAGGTCGCTGCCGGTGGGCAGCAGCTTCAGCACGCCTTGGCTCAGACCGGGCCCGGAGCGCACCCGCAATCCAGATGCCGCGGTCGTCACCGTCGTCCCCGCCGTGAAGGTCGGGATGTCGTCCGGTCCGGGGGTCGGCACCGGCGTGGCGGTGGCTGGCGGGACCGATGTCGATGGCTGCACGGTCGCTGCCTGCGAGGGCTCGGCGCTCGATGACGGGGAGGCGCTCGGCGATCCGAAGAGGCAGCCGGAGAACAGGGCCGTCGAGGCAAACAGCGCGATCGGGGCGGGGCGTCGCATGCGGGCAGCCTAACGCAACGCTACGATGCTGGACATGACCACCAGGATCACCAAGACCAATACCGACTGGGCCCGCGACCTTACTCCGGAGCAGTTCCATATCCTGCGCGAGAAGGGGACCGAGCGGGCCTTCACAGGAGCCTATTGGGACGAGCATCGGCCCGGCGTCTACCGATGCGCCGGCTGTGGCGCCGATCTCTTTACCTCCGACACCAAATTCGACTCCCGCAGCGGCTGGCCGAGCTTCTACGCCCCGGCTGACCCGGCGGCGGTTGAAGTCGAGAGCGACCGGGCCTTCTTCATGGTGCGCAACGAGGTGCACTGCTCCGCCTGCGGCGGACACCTCGGGCATGTCTTCGATGACGGGCCGAACCCGACCGGCCTGCGCTACTGCATCAACTCGGCGGCCCTGCAGCTCGAGCCGAAGCCCGAGGAGTAACGGGCTGTTGGCTCAGCGCACCTTGTCAGTGACGTCGATGTAGGTGTAGATGTCCGACTGCTTCGGCCAGATGTAGTTGCGGTCCGGAAGGATCGGCAGATCGAGGCCGAACTCGGCGTTGAACAGGACGCGGAACTGGTTGACCAGGGAGATGGAGGAGTAGAAGCCGGCCTCCTCCGGGTCCTGGTCCGGCAGGTAGACGGCGTTGATGATCTCGAACTTCATCTTCAGCCTCTCGGGCGACGCGGTCCTCCAGTCGTAGCCGCGCTCGTTCTTGCGATACTCAGGCGTCCACGGTCCTTCGTCTCCCAGCAGCATGATGATCGGCCGCTCGTCCGCCGGCACGTCCAGCAGCTCATCGACCCACTCGAGCATCTGGGTGTTCGTGTACTTCAGCTGCTCGACGTACGCCTCTTCGTGCGTCAGCTTGCGCTCCTCCTCAGCGGTGATGAAGCTGCCATCGGGATGGAACACGTAGGGCTCGTGGTTGAGCGCCAGCTGGGTGTGGATGAATTTCGGGCCGCCCAGCGTCGAGGCGCGCCGCAGTGAGCGCAGCTCGTAGACGGTCTGGTTGTAGCGGTTGCGGCGCCAGTCGTACGGCGCCTCCGGACCCAGGTCCTCGAATACCCGCAGGGCGGTCGCACGCTGGAGCACCTCCAGGAACTCGGAGGTCAGCTTGTCATAGACGTAGTTGATCTCGGCCGAGGGGTGTTGGCCCATCGGCTTCCAGAAGGTGCCCGCGTAGATGAAGCGATAGCCGAGGTCGTCGAGGAACTGCTGCACCTCGAATGGCGAGCGCAGTGCGCGGTAGATCGGACCCCAGTCGGCCGCATCCTTAGCCTGGTCGCGCAAGGCTGGACCGTCGAGATACTCCAGGTCCCGCGCCGCCTGAATCGCCGGGGCCGTCTTGAGATAGTTGGCCGTGGAGTCCTCCGCGATGTAGAAGCCGCGCTCGCGCAGGGCGTCGAGGAACGGTGAGTTGTCGAAATTGAACTCGTCCCTGAGCACGCTGCCGGACCCGTACTCCTCGAGAATGATCCAGTACACATCTCTCCGATTCACGGGGGCAGGCGTTCCGCCACTGGCGGTGACCCCCGACCCGCTGTTCGCGGCGGTGGGGCGGACGTTGAAGACGAATGCACCGATGGTCACGAGGTTGAAGAGGAGCGCCAGCCCGGTGATCACGTTCAACGGCAGCGTCAGACGCTCTGCCTGCACATGGAAACGCCAGATGAATGACAGGCCGATGACAGCAACGAGCAGCCAGGCGACGATCAGCACCCACTGGCCGAGGAGCATCGTCCCGAGCCAATCCCACGCCATCCCGTATGTGAAGAAGAGGACGAGCAGGAGCGTGCTGGCCAGGGCGGCGGCGGCCCACGCGCGGGTGAGGGCGCCGAGGACCGCCATCGCGATCAGGGTTGCGCCGATGCAGACGGCAAGCGGAATGAAGATCTCGGCCGGGGCGATCGCCTCCTGGACGTTCTGGGCATACAGGTAAATCACCGGATAGGCAGCCGCCAGGACGGGGTAAACGGGCAGGCCCGGCACGCGACGGACCCACCTCGGGGCAATCATCAAGCGGGGATTGTGGCACGGCACCTCGTTGACCGGGACTCGACGATCGGCGATGCTGCGGCGATGGTCGTGCCCACCATGCAGCTGCGTTTACCAGACGGGCGGTCGCTGGACGTCTTCCTCGACGGGCCGGAGACGGGCAAGCCGCTCGTCTATCACTTCGGGACACCGGCCGCGGGTGGCCCGACCTTCGCACCGATCGTTGACGCCCTGGCCGAGCGTGACCTCCGCTATGTCAGCTTCTCCCGGCCCGGGTACGGGTCGTCGACTCGCCTGCCGGGCCGTGACGTGGTAGCAGTCGTGGACGACACGGCTGCGGTGCTCGACGCCATCGGCGCGGAGCGCTGCCATGTGATCGGTTGGTCGGGAGGCGGGCCGCATGCCCTGGCCTGTGCCGGTCGGATGCCCAAGCGGGTGATCAGCGTCGCCACCATCGGCAGCATTGCGCCATACCCGGCCGAAGGACTTGATTGGATCGCGGGAATGGGAGCCGAGAACGTGGAAGAGTTCAACGCAGCCCTGACGGGACCCGATGAACTGATCGCGTTCAAGGAGCAAGCCGCTCCCGTGTTTCGCGACATGACGCCCGCGCAGGTTGCTGACGCTTTCGGCGACCTCATCGACGATGTGGACCGCGCGTCGCTGACCGGCACCTTCTCGGAATGGATGGCGAACGTCATGCACGAGGCGCTGCGCATCGGCTACTGGGGCTGGTTCGACGACGATATGGCCTTCACCCAACCGTGGGGCTTCGCACTCGACGAGATCCGCGTGCCTGCCTTCATCTGGCAGGGTGGCCATGACCGGATGGTGCCGTTCGCCCATGGGGAGTGGCTGGCAGCCCACATCCCCGGGGCGCAGGCCCGTCTCTTTCCGGACCACGGTCACCTGACGCTGGCGGTCGACTCCATCGGGCGCATCGTTGACGAGCTGTTGACGGTGGACTGATGAAGTCATGCCCGAGCCTCCTGCTCGGTGCGATCCTGGGGATCCTCATCGCACTCACCACGGCGTCACTGACCGCAGCTGCAGGGCCGACGAGGCTGATGCAGGCGTCCGTGAGCCCGACGTCAGGTACCACGTCAACGACCTTCGTCTTCTCCGTCGACTATTCGGGCAAAAAAACTGACAACGAGACCGCCAGCAGCGTCCGTGCGCTGGCGTCGAATGGCTCGACCACGCGGACCGTATCGCTGGTACGCACCGCCGGGACCGCGCTCAACGGGACCTGGAGTGGATCGTCGACGCTGCCGGCTGGGACGTGGTCGGTCACCTTCTCCGCGACGAGCAGCCTTGGTAGGAACTTCACTCGCGGTGGTCCGACCCTCATTGTCACGGCCCCAACGCCGCCTCCGACTCCCGCGCCGACTCCCCGGCCGACGCCACGACCCACCGCAACGCCCAGGCCGACGCCCAGGCCCACATCGGTGCCTGCCACGGCCACACCGAAGCCTGGCAGCTCGGTCTCTCTGGCTGTCTCGCCGACCCCGTTCGGGACCATGCTCGCCGACCCGAGTGGCCGGCCCTCCGCCCATTCCTCGGATCAGCCAGCTGCGTCTCCGAGCCCGTCCCCCGCGCCGGGGGACAATCCGCCGGGCTCGCGACGCTTCAACGTCCCGCTGGAGGGCGTCGTGGCGATCGGCCTGCTTGGGGTGGTCACGGTGGCCGCCGCCCTCGGGGAGCGGCGTCGCCGTCAGGCGGTCGAGGCGTTCCGAGCCGCAGAGGCTTCAGCTGAGGGAGCGCCGCCACCGCAGGGTCAAGATCTCGACGAGGGGTGGGATGATGAGGAGACCGTTGCAACGATCGATTACGACGCCCCCGACGAGCCCCCGGACGACTCCCGGGACTCCACCGGCGGATGAGTCCCGTCGTCATCTGTCCAGGCTGCCGGGCAGGCGTTCCCGACATCCCGGAAATCAGACGACAGACGTACATCGGCTCCGCACCGGGCTGCTGGCTCCTGTACAGCGAGGTGCTTGCGCGCGAATACGGCGACTTCCGCTACACGCCGGCACATCAGCTGACCGTGGACGCCTACGCCGTGCAACATCCGGGCGTGGCCGAGCGCCGCTCGGCGCAGTCGGTTGCGATCCACCTGGTCGGGCTGTGCCTGAGCCTGGAGCGCGGGCGTGGCCCGGCGGAGCTGCCCCACCTCCGGCAGCGCCTGGCGACGCCGAAGCGCATCTTCCCCTGGCTCGTCCCGCCAGCCTCGGCCGGCGGGGTCACCGTGGTGGATGTCCATGCGGCGGAGACGCCTGAGGTCCACCGCGTCACGGTTGACCGATGGGCGCGAGCGGCGTGGGAGGCCTGGTCGCAGCATCACGCCCGCATTCGCGTATGGGCGGACGAGCTGGACTGATCTACGCGGGAGAAACGGCCGCGTCGGCGTGCAGCTGGCGCCGGTACGCGACCACGCCAAACAGCAGCAGGCCATGCAGCAGGGCGACCTCGACGGTCGCGAACTGGCGCAGGTAGAAGGACGCCAGATCCGCAAGGGCGAGGGAGACGAGGAGGCCGAATTCGGCGAGGCTCGAACCCAGGCGATCCCGTCCGCTGAGCGCCATCAACAGGGAGCCTGCGAGGAGCAGCGCGCCGGCGACTCCCTCGACCAGCAGGTGCAACATGTCAAGGCTGAAGAGCCGCATGCTGGTGCTCGGATCGACCCCACCGATGTGCGACGCCGCCACACCGAGGGCGAAGACGGCGCGGATGCCGGAGATGAAGAGGACGAGCAGCAGCACGGCGCGTAACCCACGACCTCCGATCAAGTCATTGCGACGCGCGGCCCACCAGGCGATAAGCGGCTGCAGGCGGCTGACCCGGTCGGGGGCGATGGCGAGCGCCTGGGACTGCACGAAGGCGAGGAGCGCGGATGCGAGCCGGCGCTGCTCCTCGAGCGGAGCCTCGACCATCGCCTCGCTCAAACGGGACATCAGCGCGTCGCGTTCGTCGTCCTGCAGGTCGTCGTCGACCGCTTCCTCGATCAGCTGCAGCGAGGTGAGGAGCAGGCTCCGTGGATCGGGCTCCGTCCGTCTCCGCACGCGGAGGTAGACCAGCACCGCGAGCAAGAAGGTCGCGTAGATCAGCGGCGCGGCGGCAGGGTAGAAGTAATCATTCTGGGTGGTGATGAATTTTCCGACTTCGTCGATGAAGAGGCCGATCCCGATCCCGCCCAGCACCGCCGCCGTGCGGTACACGCGCCGCCCGGCGAGCACGATCGGCAGGAGGGCTGCCGCGAACAGGAAGAACCCGCCGAACAGGGCATGCGCGATGTGCAGCTCGCCGCCGCCGATCCGCGGGTAGCCGGTCAACTCGAGGTAGACCCGGGTCGCCATCACCGTGGCCGCGAAGGAGACGAGCGTCAGGAAGAGGTACTGGTCGGCTCCCTCGCGTCGCACCGGCCGGCGGAGACCGAGCCGCGCCGCCATGTCGGGAGCGCCTTTCAGGGAGGAGCCGGTCTTGTTCATCGGCCGCATCATAGGGGCGCTCCGCCGCCGCCATCCCGACCCTTAATGAGGCGATTACGTCGGTGGGGTAGCAAGGGCGAGGCTGACGACGCTCGCCTGCGCGTGTCCGCTAGACTTCGCCCTCGTACCGCCCCAACTTGGACAAACCTTCCCGATGACTTCCGCCTCGCCCGCCGCTGCCCCCGACTGGGACACAGCCCCCCTCGAGCTCCCGCACCGGACCCGGATCGAGATCTTCATCGTCACGCTGCTTGGCATCTTCCTGGCCGCCCTGGACCAGACGATCGTCGGCACCGCGCTGCCCGTCATCGTCACCGACCTGAAGGGCAATGACGTCTATATCTGGGGCTTCACCTCGTACCTCCTGACCGCCACCGTCAGCGGCCCGCTGTATGGAAAGCTGTCCGACCTGTTCGGGCGGCGGATCATCTTCATGATCGGGGTCAGCGTCTTCCTGATCGGCTCGGTGCTGTGCGCCCTCTCGGGTGAGATGGGGCAGTTCATCGTCTTCCGGGGGATCCAGGGGCTCGGCGCCGGTGCCCTCTTCCCCGTCTCGCTCGCGATCATCGCCGACATCTTCGCCCCGTCTGAGCGAGGCAAGTACCAGGGCTTCTTCGGCGCCATGTTCGGCGTCGCGTCGCTTATCGGTCCGGCCATCGGCGGGATCCTGACGGATAACTTCTCGTGGCACTGGATCTTTCTCGTCAACCTCCCGCTCGGGCTGGTGGTGCTGGTCGTCATCTGGCAAACGCTGCCAACCCGGATAGAGAGCGGCGTCCAGCGGACCATCGACTACCTGGGTGCCGCCGTCCTCGTGGCAGCCCTGGTGCCGATCCTGATTGGCCTCACCAACAAGCAATTCGGCGAGTGGTCGGATCCGCAGGTCGGCGGACTGATAGCCGTTGGGCTGGGCCTGGCCGCAGTCTTCATCTGGGTCGAGTCGCGGGCCAAGGAGCCGATCCTGCCACTCGGCCTCTTCCGGATCCGCGCCTTTACGGCCAGCGTCCTCGCGATGTTCTTCGCCGCAATGGGCTTCTTCGCGGCGGTGGTGGGCATGCCGCGCTGGTACCAGGTGGTGCAGGGCAGCTCGGCGACCGAGGCCGGCTACCAGATCCTGCCCCTGCTCGGCGGGCTGATCATCTCCGCCATCGTCTCCGGCCAGATCGTCGCGCGTACCGGCCGATACAAGCCGATCATCTTCGTGGCGCTGCTCTTCCTGGCGCTGGGCCTCTTCCTGCTGACCAATCTGCGAACCGA
>JBKKBV010000034.1:0-4275 GCA_046713375.1 Candidatus Limnocylindria bacterium | reverse complement strand
ACCTCGAGATCCTCGGCAAGCAGGTCAAGCAGCGACGCGAGAGCATCGAGGCGTTCCGGGCCGGTGGGCGCGAGGCGATGGCCGCCAACGAGGAGGCCGAGGCCGAGATCCTGGCCGAGTTCCTGCCCGAGCCACTGCCGCCCGAGGAGCTCGAGGCGCTGGTCCGCGCCGCGATCACCGAGACCGGCGCCTCTTCGCCTGCCGATCTCGGCCGGGTGATGGGCAAGGTCGTCCCGCAGACCAAGGGACGCGCCAACGGGAAGGCCGTCTCGGACCTCGTGCGGCGCCTGCTGGGGAGCTGAGCGATGTTCATCCCGCGCACGCTGGCGAGCACTGAGTCGTCCACGGGACGGGGGGCATGGGCCCGCGCGGCGATCGTCGGTGGATTCCTGGCGGTGGCCATCTTCGCCGTCCTGAGCGTCAACGTCGGCAGCGGGCGGCTGAACCTGTCAGTGGGCGACGTCGCCCAGGCCGATGTCACCGCTCCGTTGACGCGCAGCTTCGTCAGCGACTCCCAGACCGAGGCCGCCCGCACGGCAGCTGCCAACGCCGTTGACCCGGTCACGGAGCAGATTGCACCCCCCGCCGACATCCGCGAGCGCCAGCTCGTCGCGTACGACAAGATCACCCGCGCGGTTCGCAACGCCCTCCTCCAGCGCGACGCCGGCACGATCACGGCGGACGACGTGCAGCAGCAACTCGCGTCGGCAGTCCCCGCCCTGGCTGACGACCAGGTCGCCCTGCTGGCATCGCTGCCGGTCGACAACTGGACCCTGATCTCCACTGCCGGACGCGAGGTGCTGGAGACGACGCTCTCCGCAGCGGTGCGGGACGACCAGCTGGCCGCGGCGAGGCAGGAGGTGCGGACCAACATCACCAACGACCTTCCCCAGCCACAACGTGAGCTGGCTGGCGACCTGGCCGCCGCCCAGGTGGCACCCAACACGCAGCTGTCGGCCTCGAAGACGGCCGCTGCCCGCGCGGCGGCTCGCAACAGGGTCGTAGACGTGGTGGTGGAGGTGCGCCAGGGCGAGATCGTGGTGCGAGCGGGCGACCCGATCACGGCGCTCGACGTCGAGAAGCTCGAGCAGCTGGGCCTGACCCGACCGCGCCTCGAGGTTGCCACCCTCGCCGGCCATGCCCTGGTGGCCATTCTGCTCGCCTCATTGCTGGTCGCGTTCTTGTGGCGCTTCGAGCCGACCATCTGGTTCCGGAACCGCTCGCTGCTCCTCTTCATGCTGGCGCTGCTGGGAACGGCGGTGGCATTGCGCATCGCTGCTGACCGAACCCTGTGGGCCTATGTGGTGCCCGCCGCGGCGACGGTCCTCCTGACCGCCATCCTGCTCCACGGCGCCGCGGGCGCTGCCATGGCCCTGGCGCTGGCAACCCTGGCGGGGGTCATGAACCAGGATGCGTTTGGCCCGGCGGCGTACACCCTCGCCGGTGGGCTGGCAGCCGTGATCACGATCGTGCGGGCCGAGCGGCTGAACGTGTTCTTGCGGGCCGGCGTCGCCATCGGCGTCGTCAATGTGGTGGTGCTCACGGCCTTCAACCTGATGGAACAGCGCGACGTGGCGGCGATCCTGCAGGGCGTGGCGGCCGGGACGGTGAACGCCGCGCTGGCCGTGTTCCTGGCGGTCGGCTCGTTCGCCGTGCTCGGTAACCTGTTCGGGATCATGACCGTCTTCCAGCTGCTTGAGCTGGCAAACCCTTCGTCGCGCCTCCTCCGCAGGCTGCTAATGGAGACGCCGGGGACCTATCACCACAGCGTCATGGTCGGCAACCTCGCCGAGCGGGCGGCCGAGACGATCGGCGCGGACCCGCTCCTGGCGCGCGTGGCGGCCTACTACCATGACATCGGCAAGATGAAGAACCCCCTTGCCTTCATCGAGAACCAGGCCGGGGCGCACAACATCCACGACGACCTGACGCCCGAGTCGAGCGCCCGCATCATCGCCGGCCACGTGCGCGACGGGATCGACCTCGGCTACGAGTTCGGGCTACCGGTACAGATCATCGGCTTCATCCCGCAGCACCATGGCACGAGCGTGATGAGCTACTTCTACGGCAAGGCGCTGCGCGAGCTGGACGGTGACGAGGAGGTCGCCGCCCGCGATCGATACCGGTATCCCGGGCCGAAGCCGCAGAGCCGCGAGGCGGCCATCCTGATGCTGGCCGATGGCGTCGAGGCATCGGTCCGCTCGCTGGAGGAAAAGGACGAGGTCTCGATCCGTGACATGGTCAATCGCATCGTCGATGCACGCGTCGAGGATGGGCAGCTCGACGAGGCGGAGCTGACGCTGCGCAACCTGTCTCAGATCAAGGAGGCCTTCGTCCAGCAGCTGCTGGGCATGTACCACACTCGCATCCAGTACCCCGACAACGTCGTGCCGCTGGCGCAGGAACGGGAGGCTTGAGCCCCGACCCGGCTGCGCCTAGGATGGCGCCATGGGCTGCGTCGTCACCTTCCACCATCGGATCAGCCAGGATCGGCTGATCGCGGCGATGGAGCCGCAGACCGCCGACGCGTTTCACGCGCTCCTCGAGTCGGCCCTGGCTGAGACCGCCCAGGCGGCAACGGGCTCCCGCGACGTCGAGATCGAGCTGACGCTGTGCGGCGACGAGGAGATGACGCACCTCAATTTCGACCACATGGGCGAGCGCGGGCCAACTGACGTTCTCTCCTTCCCCCTCCATGAATGGTCGATCGACATCGGCCATTCGCACCTGGCCGATGACGATGCCGGCACTCCGCCCGGACTCCTGCTGCTGGGCGACGTGGTGATCGACGTGGATCAGGCCGTTCGGCAGGCGGTGGATGGTGCGTGGAGCCCGGCGCAGGAGATCGCCCTGCTGGCGGTGCATGGCGCGCTGCACCTGGTTGGGCACGACCACGTCGAGATCGAGGACGAGGAAGCCATGCGTGCCATCGAGCGCCGGGTCCTGGCACGGCTGCACAGGCAGCACGCCGACGTGGGCTGGCAGCCCGGCTCGCTCTTCGATCGACCGGCGAATAGGGTCTCCGCCCGCGTCTAGATAGCCCGGTCTGCGGCGAGCTCGGCGGGCACGGCTGCCCCGCTGAGGATCGCCTCCACCACCAGCGTGGCCCCCGCCCGACCGGTCGACAACCCCCACGGACCGTGGCCGGCACACACGAACAGGCCGTCGATGCCCGCCACAGGACCGATGAACGGGCGGCTGTCGGCCGACTGCGGCCGGGCGCAGGTGCGCACCTGGTGTACTGGGGCAGAGCCGATCGCCGACAGGTATCGTGCCCCGCGGTCGATCAGCAGCTGCGCAATGCGCGCTCGGTCGGGCTCGTCCGGCAGGAAGATGGAGCCCAGGGTCGAGACGCCCGCCGCGCTGGCAACCGTGAAGAGGGAATGGGGGTCGGCCGCAGGCTCACCCTCCGCGGCACGCGCCGCCGCCACCATCGGTCGGTTGACGGCGTCCACCTCGTCCTCCTCGAGGATGTGGTTCGGCGCGGCCGCGCCGAGGTCAAGCTGCACCGTCACGCCCCAGGTGCGGGTGATCGGGTGCCAGGCGCCCGCCGGGTCGACCATTGGCGGCGACCAGGGGCCGGCCGCGATCAGCACCGTCCCCGCGGAATGCTGGGTGCCGTCCGCCAGCGTGACGCCCCTCAGCGTCCCGTCTTCGATCCACGGCGCGACCGCGGTTCCGACGCGAATCTGCGCACCGCCTCTGGTTGCCAGCCGGCTGAAGGCGGCAGTGGCCGAGGCGGGCGGGATCGGGTAACCGGTGTCGAGGCGACAGGCCGCGAATCCCGGCACCAGCGAGGGTTCAGCGGCCGCCACCGCATCGGCGTCCATGAGTTCC
The DNA here is from genome assembly GCA_046713375.1 of Candidatus Limnocylindria bacterium. GTDB lineage: Bacteria > Chloroflexota > Limnocylindria > QHBO01 > QHBO01 > CF-167. Next base: position 438 of record JBKKBV010000034.1, on the reverse strand, counting down.
ACGGCGAGGTCAGGGATGGCGGCAGTCAGGAGCTGCACCTGGCGGCGCGAGGCTTCGGGATCACGGTTGAGAAGGAGCACCCCAGCCGGTCGATCAGGCATCGCAAACTCGTCGTCCGCGAGCAGGCGGTACTGCTCCAGGCTGGCGTGGTACAGCGGCGCCAGGATGGCGTCGAAGGGATGCTGGATGGCGCCGAGGCTGCGACCGGATGCCCCCGCGCCAATGGCCGTGGCCTCGAACAGCGCGACCGTTGCGCCACGCTCGGCGAGGATGGCGGCGGCCGAGCAGCCGATGATACCGCCGCCGATGATGGCGACGTCAGGGGAGCGCGACATTCCGGCGGATTGTGCCACCATCGGCCGCGCATGAAGGTCATCTGCGGCCTGGGCAATCCGGGCGAGCGCTACCTGCTCACGCGCCACAACGTCGGCTTCCGGG
>JBKKBV010000033.1:0-3104 GCA_046713375.1 Candidatus Limnocylindria bacterium | reverse complement strand
GCGATCCCCGCCTCCGCCACCTCGTGCATGGCCCGGGTCCGGATCTGGACCTCGAGCGGCTTGGCATCCGGCCCGATCACCGCGGTGTGCAACGACTGGTAGAGATTGGCCTTGGGCATGGCGATGTAGTCGTCGAACTGCCCCGGAATCGGTCGCCAGATCGAATGCACCACCCCCAGGGCGGCGTAGGTATCCTTGATCTCGTCCACGATCAGCCGGATGGCGTGCAGATCGTAGATCTCGCTGAACTCGGCACCCTTGCGCTCCATCTTCTTATAGACGCTGTAGAGGTGCTTGGGGCGCCCGCTGATCTCCGCCTCGATGCCGACCTTGCCCAGCTCCTTGGTCAGGATGCCGATGCTCTTGTTGACGAACGACTCACGCTCCTTGCGGCGGTCGGCCAGCATCTCGACCATCTTGCGGAAGGTCTCCGGCTCGGCGTGCTTGAACGAGAGGTCCTCGAGCTCCCACTTCCACTGCCAGATCCCCAGTCGATGCGCCAGCGGGGCGTAGATCTCCATCGTCTGGCGCGCGATGCGCACCTGCTTGTCGGGTGGCAGGGCGCCCAGGGTGCGCATGTTGTGGAGCCGGTCGGCGAGCTTGATGATGACCACCCGCACGTCCTCGGCCATGGCCAGAAACATCTTCCGGATGTTCTCCGCCTGCTGCTCCTCCATGGAGCGGGCCGAGCCGAACTTGCTGAGCTTGGTGACGCCGTCCACCAGCCGCCCCACCTCGCGCCCGAAGCGCTTCTCGAGGTCCACGATGGTGGTGTCGGTGTCCTCCGGCACGTCATGGAGGAGCGCCGCCGCGATGCTCTCGGGGTCCATCTGGAGCGCCGCCAGCTCATAGGCGACCGCCACGGGGTGGGTGATATACGGCTCGCCCGAGGCGCGCAGCTGCCCTTCATGCGAGGCCGCCGCCATCTGGTGGGCACGCTCGATCAGGCCGACGTTGATGCTCGGCCGGTGTCGCCTCGCTTCCGCGACGACGGACTCGATGGTGGGCGTGCTGGCCGCTGGCTCGGCATTTCGCGAGATGCGCTTCGCCACGGCGGCCGGGGCCGCCCGCAGGCGTGCCAGGTCCATGGTCATGAAAGGGTAGCACGGAGCGTGTGGAGGTCAGGATCGACCGATGGAGCTGTGGCAAAAAGCCGCCACCCCTCGCGCAGGCTTACACTTCGACGATGGACCGAAGTCCCACTGAGTCTCTCGAGCAGGGCGCCATGCTATCCGCGCGGAAACCGGGTGATGTCCTGGGTCGGAGCGGGAGGAGTGGCGGTTCTCTGGCAGTCTTGTTCATCGTGCTCGTGATCCTCGGAGTCTGGATGCTGCTCAGCGCCGATGACGGCGGCCCCTCGCCCAGTCCCCCACCCAGTCCCTCGGCTTCGATTGATGTCGGCGGCTCGCTTCCGCCACCGCCCTGAGGCATTGCACACCGGCTTGATCTAGCGCACGCGCTGGGACTCCGATTCGATCAACTCCTTCATTCGGCGCATGCTCCGCTGGATCGGTCCGGAGTCCATCGGATCGACCATCGATGGCACATCGAGCGTGGCCGTGATCCGGGTAGCGTGGGAACCCTGCGGCTCGAACATCATCCGCGAATGCATCTCGATCGAACCGTCGTTGATGACCATGCCAAACGCGTGGTCGGACTCGAATTCGACGACCTCCATCGTGCCGTCGACCGGCGCACCGGTGTGGGTTTGGCGGCGCCGGATCACGGTTCCGACTCCGACAGGTCCTTCGGTCACCTGTTCGAGCTCCATCTTCGGATCCCAGCGCGGATGGTTGCGCACATGATCAGCGGCGATGAACCGGAACACCTCGCCCGGAGGTCGATCGATCACTTGTGACAGCTCGATTCTCATTCGCTCGCCTGCCGCATGATGCGTTCTCGCACGGCACGGAGTGTGTACCAGAACGGATCGGTCACGAGGTCGAAGAGGCCGGGGTGGCGCAAAGGGGTGCCGCCGAAGATGCGCTTGAAGTGGGAGAAGCCCCTCCAAGCGGGATTGGCCATGGGATCGTCCGGCTCGACGACGCCCCACATGTCGACGGTGGAGCAGCCGTCGGCGGCAAGGGTGCGCAGCATGTGGGCCATGACCGCGTGGGCGGCGTAGTGGTGCTTGTAGCGGTCGTCGCGAATGAGGGCGCCGTAGAGGTAGTAGGCGCGGTTGGCGAGGCGCGGGGAGGCCATGGCGGCGATCGGCGTGCCGTCGACGCGGGCGATGCCCAGGTACCAGCCATCTGAGGCGGCGAACTCGTCCGCCAGGCGGGTCAGAAACTCGACCGATCGGATCCGGAAGTCGGCGCGTTCGGCCGTTGCGGTCAGCAGATCGTGGAGGATCTGGATCTCGGCGGGGTCGGGGTCACGGGAGATGCTGACCTGCGTGCCCTCGCGCTCCGCGCGGCGCGAGAGGTTGCGGGCGTCGGCCTGCCAGGAGGCCTCGAGCTGCTCAGCGCCGTCGAGGAGCTCGATGAGACGGGTAGTTGGCGCCTGCAGGTCCGGCGCGGGACGGAGCGTGTTGGTCCTGGCCAAACCAGCGAGGTCGGTTGCGTCGCCGGGCTCGGCGCGGGGGTCGAGCTTGACGACGAGCGCCTTCTCCTTGCGGGCAAGGGTGCGCAGACCCTGGAGCAGCCAGGCGAAGAGGCGGTCGGCATTGGGAGCCGATCGGTCCCAGATCGGGCCGTGCGCGACGTAGGCGACCTGGCGACCGAAGCCGGCGGGGCGCATCAGGGCCTGGGCGGCGCCGCGGATCGTGCCGTTGTCGTCGAGCAGCAGGCGCACAGGGGCCTCTCCGGCCAGGGCGGTGCACTCGCCCCAGGCCCAGCTCTGCAGGAGGTCGGCCTCCGGGCGCGCGGCGATGAAGGCGTCCCAGGCGGGGCGGTCGGTGTCGTCGGCGCGACGCAGGATGGGAGGCATCGGGCGAGAAGCCTACCCGTTGGCCTGGCGGACCACCTGCGCGCGAAGGTTCTTCAGGTAGGCGGCGGCTCCCGGCCAAGCCGCCCAGGAGTCTTCATAAGACTTGGGTGGCTCGCTGATCGCATGGCCGCGATCCCCGGGGATAGCCCGGTTGCCGGCAGCTCCGGCGAGTCGTC
>JBKKBV010000032.1:0-4874 GCA_046713375.1 Candidatus Limnocylindria bacterium | reverse complement strand
GGCGGCGTACCAGGCCGAGTAGCCGCTGTTGCGCCCGAAGATGCGAAAGACACCGATCCGCTCGTGGCTGCCAAGCGTGGTCCGCTGGCGGTTGATGAGCTCTTTCGCGCGCGTGACCGCCGTCGAGAAGCCGACGCAGTACTCGGTTCCCTGCACGTCGTTGTCCATGGTCTTGGGGATGGCAACCAGCGGAACCCCCTCGCGCGACAGCCGGTCGGCATACCCCAGGGTGTCGTCGCCGCCGATGGCGACCAGGTGCGTGATCCCCAGGCGCTCGATGTTCTCGAGCACGATCGGTGTCAGGTCATAGCGGTTATCGGCAGTCTCGAGGCCCGGTAGCTGCGCGGGGTCGAGCTGCTCGGGGAGGTTGTCGGGCTTCATGCGGGCGGGGTTGGTCCGCGAGGTATGGAGGATCGTTCCGCCACTCCGGTCGATCGCTCGGGTCTTCTCACGACTGAGCGCGACCACGAACTCGCCGTCGGATGCACCCGCAGGACCCAGGTGCGTCAGCCCTTTCCACCCTCGTCGGATGCCAATCGTCTCCCAGCCGATCTCCCAGCCTCGGTAGACGACGCTCTTGATGATGGAATTGAGCCCTGGCACGTCGCCGCCGCCGGTCAGGATGCCGATTCGTGTCACACCGACATGATGGCGCGCCGGGCGGCCGCCTGTCATCGCTTGTATCTGGGCTCGTTTTCGGGCACAATATGCGTCCCCCGCCGCGATCCCCGCGGTTCCGTGCGCCAAGGATCGAGATGACAACAACGACGACCACGACGAACGAACGACGCTACGTGACCTGGCGCCTGCCAGACCGCCAGTTCTCCAAGGTGCATCTGCAGCGCGATCCGGAGAACACGATCTGCGGTCGGACCCTGCCGCGCGCCACCGGCTCGCCGCAGCCACCGATCCCCGACGCTGCCATGTGCCAGGAGTGCGCGGCCTCCGAGGCCTGAGCCACCCGCCCCTCTGGGAAGATGTGCGGTCGATTCGCGCAGCCGCGCTCGGCCGAGGAGCTGGCCCGCATCTTCCACGCGCGGCCGGCCACCGAGATCCCCGGCGACCGCTTCAATGTCGCCCCGACCGACGAGGTGGCGGCGGTTGTCGAGCATCACGGCGAGCGGACCGTCGACGCGTTCCGCTGGGGCCTGGTCCCCTTCTTCGCCCAGAGCGCCAAGGGTGGCGCGCGCATGATCAATGCTCGCGCGGAAACCGCTGAGACCTCGCCGGCATTCCGCTCGGCATTTGCGCGCCACCGCTGCATCATCCCGGCCGATGCCTTCTACGAATGGCGACGCCATCGCGATCCAGCCACGGGCCGCGTCGTCCGATCGGAGCCCTTCGCGGTGCGCCGATCCGATGGGGAGCCCCTCGCCCTGCGCGGGCTGTGGTCGAGCTGGCGCGATCCCGAAACGGCGGCCCGCCTCTACACCTGCTCGATCCTGACCACCGATCCGAACGAGCTCGTTGCCCGCCTCCACAACCGGATGCCGGTTGTCCTCGACCCGACGGCCTGGGACGCCTGGCTGAACGAGACGACGTCGCCCACCGAGCTTCGGTCACTCCTGCGCCCCGCGCCGGCGCGGTCCCTGGATGCATACGCCGTCTCACCGGCCGTCAACAACGTGCGCAACGAGGGACCCGAGCTGCTGGCTCCCCTCTCGCGCTGGAGCGACGGCGTGTGACGATTCGCATCCCCGGCGATGCCATGGTGGTCCTGGTCGGCCCGAGCGGATCGGGGAAGAGCACCTTCGCGGCACGCCATTTCCGGCCCACCGAGGTGCTGTCGTCCGATGCGCTGCGCGCCATGGTGGCGGATGATCCGAACGACCAGACGGCGACCGAGGCGGCATTCGAGCTGCTCCATACCGCCCTCGCCATGCGTCTCGCTCGTCGCAGACTCACGGTCGTCGATGCCACGAGCGTCGAGAGCTGGGCTCGGGAGCGCCTGCTGGCGGTGGCGAGGCGGCTCGGCCGCCCGGCCGCGGCGATCGTCTTCAACCTGCCGCTCGCCACGTGCCTGGAGCGGAACGCGGCGCGCAGCGATCGACGGCTTCCGCCCGCGTCGATCAAGCGCCAGCACGCGCTCATGCGCGCGTCTTGCGACGGACTCGCCGCCGAGGGGTTCGATCCGATCGCGGTGCTCACGACGATCGGTGAGGTGGAGGCGACGAGCGTCGAGCGAGGCGACCGCTAGAGCTCGGTGGTGGTGGCAACCGCCACGTCCCGCTCGTAATGGATGTCCGGCGCCCACTCCTGCGCCAGGATCACGTGGAAGCGGGTTCGGGACTGGCCGTCCCACCGTGGGTCGCTCACTGGCGGGATCCTTCAGGAATGCCGGACAACGAAATGTCCCGAAGGAACTGCGCCCGGCGCCGCAGTGCGAGACTGCCACACCGGTACCGGAACGCTTGATGCAATCTCGTGATCCGGTATCGCTGCCCCTTCGGGACGACCGCAGGATAGCCCGCCCACGCGGGAGCCAACAAGCCCATTTATCCCCGACTTTTCGAGACCGATTCGTCCTTGTCCACAGGCCTTCCCCAACCGGGCTCCTGGTCGCTCGCGATCATCACCGATCGGCTTTACCCGCGCGTAGAATCGTGACTCCACGCCGCAGGAGACCTTCCATGGACGCGAGCCAAACCACGGGATCCGGCACCAAAGCCGATCCATGGAAGCTGCGGACCCCGACCGGAACGTCGGAGTACGAGATGTACCGCGACGAGACCCTCGATCCCCCCGCGATCGTGTGCCAGGTGGGGACCACCCAGCTGCGCTACGACCTGCGGGCGATCGACGACCTGCACGCGATGCTCAAGGCACACGGCGACTGGATGCCGCTCGGCAGCGCGGACGAGCAGAAGGAAGCGGCCGAGGGCACGGTCGAGGCATGGGGCCGATCCCCGGACAATCCCGTGGGAGGCTGGTACGGCCTCAAGAAGGGCCTTCGCGGCCGATTCGGGATGTACATGCCACCCCTGCTCGAGGCGTTGGGCCTCGCGGAGGTCGAGCACAACCCCAAGAACAACCGCATGCGGGCGATCTAGGCCACTAACGAACGAACCTTCATCGGCCCTTCACCCGTCCCTGTCGCGCCTCCCGTAGACTTCGCCTCATGTTCAGCTTCGGTCACAAGTCCACCATGCCCGATCCGGCCGACGCGCTCCGCGGCCGTACCGAGCCCCTCCCCACTGCCGAGCGCCACCTGGTCAACGGGCAGCCACTGAAGGGCCCGTACCCGGATGGTGCGCAGGTCATCGACTTCGCCCTCGGCTGCTTCTGGGGAGCCGAGAAGGACTTCTGGCAGGTGCAGGGCGTCATCGTCACGGCGGTCGGCTACCAGGGTGGCTTCACCCCCAACGCCAACTACCGCGAGGTCTGCTCGGGGCGCACCGGCCACGCTGAGAGCGTCCGCGTCGTCTACGACCCCAAGCGCGTCAGCGTCGAGGAGCTGCTGCGCGTCTTCTGGGAGCACCATGACCCGACCCAGGGCTACCGCCAGGGGAACGACATGGGGACCCAGTATCGGTCAGCCATCTTCACCCACACCGATGCCCAGCGGGACGCCGCCAACGCGTCGCGGGCGATGTACCAGAGTGAGCTGACCAAGGCTGGCTACGGCGCCATCACGACCGAGATCGTGGATGCCCCGGAGTTCTACTTCGCCGAGGACTACCACCAGCAGTATCTGGCCAGGAACCCGGCGGGTTACTGCCCCGTCCATGCGACCGGTGTGAGGTTCACCGGGCCGATCAAGGAGATGCAGCAGGTCTAGCTCGGATCTCGCTCGGCCTAGGAGTCGCGACACCGATCGAGCCAATGGAGGGGGCGGGGCGGCTAGGGGTAACCCCACAGCATCTCACAGGAAAGAGGCTCGTCAGGCATCAGCGCCTCCAGGGCCAGCGCGACCCAGGCGGCCTCCCGCTCCCAGTCCAGCTCCACCGACATCCCGAGCTCTCTGGGAATCCCGCCACGGATCTCGCTGATCCCGGACTGCAGCGCGAGCCCCTCGTCGAGGGTCACCAGGCCGCACCGAAGCTGGCGATCGCCGGGGGCGGGCTGGTCACCGGCGACCGGCTCGCCGAAGGTCGCGATGGCCTCCGAGAGCGGCCAGACGTCGTCGATGTCAATTGGCCATGAGCCCGGCGCCTCGTAGACGCGAATCGCGAGCATGTAGCGAGCGGGAACCCACGTGATCTGGTCGTGTGGTGGGACGTCCCACGCGCTCGTGGTCAGCCACGTGTCAAGGCTCGCCAGGCGGTCGCCGGCGGGTTCGCCGGTCCTAAAAATCGTCGCGCCTCCGGCCTCGGCGAGCACCGTTTCCAGCCCGGCCGCAGTCAGGCGCGCGTACCGAGCGTAGGTGTAGTCGGTCTCGGGGTCGTCGACGACTTGGATGACGCTGCCGTCCTCGTACACCGAGAGGAGCGGGATCACGTAGGCCGGCCCCATCTCCTGGTTGATGCTGTCGACCCGGAGCACGAGGTTGCCAGCGATCTCCGTCTGCTCGCTCCTGGGCGTCGAGGTTGGCGGTTGGCCTGCCGATTGGTCTGACTGATCGGGAGTTGCCGATGCTTCAAGCGAACCCAGCGACGGGCTCTCCGTGCCGCTCCCCGCCGGCGCTCCCGTGCAGGCAGCGAGAAGAACCGCAGCGACCGTGACGAGGCGAGCCTTTCGCATGGCGCACATCTTAGGCGGGTGGTCTCCGGCGAGACTACGGCGGGCGATTCCCAGCATGGGATTTCCAGGCGCTCTGCCGGTCGGTGCTCGAAGAAGGGTTGACAACCTACCTGCCACGGAACCCGGCGGGTCACTGCCCCGTCCATGCGACCGGTGTGAGGTTCACCTGGCCGATCAAGGAGATGCAGCAGGTC
>JBKKBV010000031.1:0-3065 GCA_046713375.1 Candidatus Limnocylindria bacterium | reverse complement strand
AATCACGTCGGCGGCCAGGACCAGCGCCTCGTCGGAGAGGCCACCCTCCTGCAACAACCGGCCCTGCTTGAGCCGGGCCAGCCACAGCTGCTGCGACATCCCATCGTGAATCTCGCGCGCGAGGCGGGCCCGCTCCTCGGCGGTGGCCCGGTCCGCGGCCACGTCGCGCAGACGGGCCAGCTCCACGTTGGCGGCGTGCAGGTCGCGCACGTCCTGCCGCGTCTCGCTCGCCACGGCGACCAGCATGATCGCGTAGAAGGCAACCCGCAGCAGGTCGCCGGTGGTCACCAACGACGCATACGACCCGGGGTGAATCGCAGCATGCACCTGGCTGAAGGCAGCCACGATGAAGCCGACCGCCAGGTAGGCGTCCACCGGGCGACGGTCGCGCAGGTAGACTCGATACCTGAGCGCCGCAGCGCCCAGCATGCCCACCCCGATCAGAGTTTGTAGCGCAATGAGGGCGGGGCCGCTTGCCGACAGCAGGGGGGACGTCGGATCGCGTCGCAGCTGCGCGAGGGCAGCTTCATCGAGGAGTTCGGGCAGCGATGGCTGGACGGCGGCCATCAGCACGATCGCGGCGGTGACGACGAGCGCCGGCAGCCCGAGCACGAGGGCCGCCGGCCAGCGGGCAGTCCGCCAGCGGCGGAGCCCGGCCACGCCGGTGAGGACGAGCAGAGCCGCTGCAACCCCACGACCCAGGATCACCGTCCAAAGGGGGAGCTGACCGGGAGCCTCCAGGGAGAAGCCAAAGCCGGCATCGACGCCCAGGACGACGACCGCGATGAGCAGCGCGTTCTGAGCGGCCAGCACCAGGAATGCGCTGGCGCGGATCACCGCCGCTGGGTCATTCCCCTCCCGGAAGTGGATCCAGCCCAGGATCGCGACCGCCAGCGCCACCAGCATCCCGACCGCGGTGGTCACCAGGTCGAGCGGCTGATTGACGGCGGCTGGTGCCACGCGCGGATCGAACAGGATGACGATGGTCAACAGCACCAGCAGCACCGGGACCGCAGCGATGCCCAGCTCGAAGCGCCGATCCTGTCGCGTCACCGGCTCAGGCCGATAGTCAGGAGCGTCCCTGGGCCTCGACGGCGTCAACCTTGGCCAGTTTCCTGGTCGAGGCCCCGCCCCCGAACTCGGCTCCGAGCCAGGCCTTTACGACGCTCTTGGCGAGCTCGGGGCCGATGACCCGCGCGCCCATCGCCAGCACCTGGGCGTCGTTGCTCTTTCGGGCACGCTCCGCCGAGTAGATGTCGTGCGCCTGGGCGGCGCGGACCCCCGGCACCTTGTTCGCGGTGATCGACATGCCGATGCCGGTGCCGCAGATCAGGATGCCTCGATCGTAGCGGCCGTCCCGGATGCCGAAGGCGACTGCCTTGGCCACGTCGGGGTAATCGACCGGTTCAGAGCCTGAGCCGGCCGATGGGTCGTGAACGCCCAGGTCGTCGTACGGGACGCCCATCTCGTCGAGGTATTCCTCGATGATTCCTTTGAGGCCAAATCCGGCGTCATCGGCGCCAATCGCCAACCTTGAGTTCGTCATGGCTTCACCTTGTCAGGGAGTCCGTCGATTGGGGTGCGGGCAATTGACGCGAACGCCTCAGGGTCAAGGGCCGCGCGGCCCACGAATAGTCCGTTGACCTCCGGGAGCGCCAGGATCGAAGCGGCGTTCGAGGTATCGATGCTGCCACCGTAGATCACCCGCGGGGTTCGCGCCCCATGGGCCGATAGCCATGCGCCGATGGCGGCCTGCATGGCCGCAGTATGGCCAAGTGGCGCCGCGCGGGCACCGACGCCAATTGCCCAGACCGGCTCGTAGGCGACCACGACCCGATCCAGGTCGGCCGTCACGACGCCCGCAAGGCTGCGCGACAGCTGGCGGATGACGTTCGAACGGGCCACCCGCAGCGTAAATCGCCTCGCCTCGCCCACGCACAGGATGGGTGTGAGATCGTGACGAAGCGCGGTTCTGACCTTGGCCCCGATCCGGGCGTCTGATTCGCCATGGGCTCGGCGCCGCTCCGAGTGGCCGATCTCGACATACCGGCAACCCAGATCGACGAGCATCGCCGCCGACACGTCGCCGGTATGGGCGCCTGCCTCGTTCTCGTGGACGTCCTGGGCGCCCCAGCCGATCGATGTCCCCGCCAGCTCGCGCTGGGCCACCCAGATGGCAGTGAACGGCGGAAGAACGAAGATGTCGCGGTCGTGGAGGCCATCAACCCTCGGCACCAGCTCCCGCAGGTATGTTGTCGCCTCGGTGGCAGTGAGGTTCATCTTCCAGCTCGTACCGATCAGGGGCCGGTCCGTCATGGCGCTGGCTCCTGAACTGCACTATCGATCGCGGTGCGGATCGCGCGCGCGCCGACGGTCGCTCCCTCGGGGTGGCCCTGAATCGCGCCACCCACGCCGAAGATCAGCTCGGTCCCGAAATCGGCGACGATCGACCCGAGCATTGGACCGGTCAGCCCCCCTGCGACGACGGGCGCGGCCGCCCGTATCGAGCCCCACGGCTCACGGAGCCACTGGATGGTGGCCTGGATCACCCCTTCGGGCGGCGCGCGTCGACCGTAGGGGTTATCGGTCAGGACCGCATCGGCCCCGGCCAGTCGCATCAGTCGACCAACCAGGAGCGCCCGACCGAAGCCGGTCGTGGCACCGCCGCTGAAGGTCTCGATCCCGGCCATATGCGCCAGGATCGGCGCCCCGAGATTCGCCTCCGCGAGTGCCTGGACCAGGTCCGGACCAACGGCGAGCGCGTTGACCATGACCGCCCCCGCGCCGCCGTCCAGGGCGGCCTGCGCAGTGTCGAGCAGTGAGCCCGCGCGAGTCGTGACGTTGGCGACATACCAGGCCCGATGCCCCGTTTCGGCGGTTACCTCGTCCAGCCGCCGACGGTAGACCCGAGCCCGGTCGGCGACCCGGCTGAAGCTTGGATCGGCAAGCAGCTCGTCGTCCTTGATGAGATCGCACCCGCCTCGGGCAGCCGCCTCGATGAAGTTCGCTCCAACTTCGGGCGGATAGCCGGTGCAGGGCTTGATCATGTTCAAGAGGAGCGGCCG
>JBKKBV010000030.1:0-2783 GCA_046713375.1 Candidatus Limnocylindria bacterium | reverse complement strand
GCCTCGGAGGGCGAGGTTCCGCCACGAGGGGCTGGCACGATCTCCATCGGCTTCGCCAGCGAGGTGGACCTCGAACGGCTGCTGCCGGCGATCGAGTCGCTGACCGCCGCCATACGCGGCCGGCCGGGCTCGCTGCCCGTGGTGATCAACATCCCGGTCGCGGGTGCCACTCGCCAGGTGCGCCTCCCGCTCCACGCCGAGTGGGACGAGCGGCTCGGAGACCTGCTCACCCGCGCCGCCGGCGTGCCGCTGGCCGTCAGCCTGCTGGCCGTGGCGGTCGAGCCCTGACGCGGCTGCTATCCTGCCGGCCGTGACGACTTCCAAGCCGATCGAGGACACCTCGAACCTCGCACCAGCGGTCTCGTCGCGCGCCACTCCGCATCGGTCGCCGCGCAAGGCCGCCCCTCGGAAGACCGGGCCACCCGCAGGCGAGGACCTGGACGCGGCGATCCTGCGCTTCCTGCGCGCCACGCCGAACCAGGCGGTCGATCTGGCGCCGCTCGCTGACGACCTGGGCGTCGAACCGGTCGCGATGCAACTCGCCGTCGAGCGGCTGCACTCGCGACGGATGGTGGTCGCGCCGTTCATCGAGCCCGGACGCGCTGGCGGGGCGGAGCTCACCAACGTCGGGCTGCGCTGGCTGATCGCGCGCGAGGGTGGCAAGCCAAAGGACGTCCCGGTTGCCTTCAAGCCGGCCAAGGCACGAGTCCGTGCGCAGGACGAGGCCGCTCGGCTGCCTCGCGCCCAGGTCTACGGAGTGAACCGCTAGGCCGTCCGCGAGCTCAACCCGCCAAAATTCAGATCGCAGCGGCATTAATCCCGCCGGAATGGTTGGAATGGTCGTTCCTGCAGGATGACCGCCGCATCTGCAGTTGTCAGGGCGCTCCTGGCACTTTAGTGCCGGTCACATCTGAATCTGTCGGCACAAACGATCGTAGCCGGCTACGCCCCCGATTCCGGGTCGTGAAGGTGTTCGCGATCGGCGAACGACGAGAGGAATCGGTGCAGGAAGGTCTTGGTTCGCTCGTCCTCGGGGTCTCCCAGGACCTGTTCCGGCGGCCCGGCCTCGATGATCTGACCTTCGTCCATGTAGACCACCGTGTCGGCCGCCTCGCGGGCGAAATGCATCTCGTGGGTCACCACGATCATGGTGGTCCCCTCGTGCGCCAGCTCCTCCATCACCGTCAGCACCTCGCCCACCAGCTCCGGGTCGAGCGCACTGGTCGGCTCGTCGAACATGAGGACCTTGGGCTCCATGCACATCGCCCGTGCGATGGCGACCCGCTGCTTCTGTCCCCCCGACAGCCGGGCGGGAAATTCGTCGCGCTTCTCGAGCACGCCGACCTTGTCCAGGAGTCGCTCTGCGGTCGCCACCGCCTCGGCCTCGGGGATCTGGCGGACCCGCATCGGTGCCTCGATGCAGTTGCCCAGAACGCTCATGTGCGGGAAGAGGTTGAACTCCTGGAAGAGCATCCCGGTGCGCAGGCGAATCTGACGGATCTGCTCGCGCCTTGCCTTGGTGTTCGCGTGGAGCGGGTCGGCCTCGACACGGAGGCCGTCGATCTCGACGCTGCCCACGGTGGGTTCCTCCAGAAAGTTCAGGCAGCGGATGAGGGTCGTCTTACCTGAGCCTGACCGGCCGATCAGCATCACCGCCTGGCGGCGCCGCACCTTGAGATCGATCCCCTTCAGGACGTGATTGGCACCGAAGTACTTCTCGATGCCACGGGCATCGACGATCACCTCGCCGAGATGCGGGGCGTCTGACGGCTCGATGATCATCGGTCGCCGCGCGACATCCGCCGCTCCAAGCGCTCCTGGAAGTAGCTGAAGGTGATGGTGAGGCCCCAGTACACCGCAGCCGCAATGATCAGGGTCTCGAGGCTGCGGAAGTTCTGCCGGCCGACGAGCTGGGCACGGAACAGCAGCTCCTCCACCGCGAGGATCGAAACGAGCGATGAATCCTTGAGCATGGCCACGAAGTCGTTCCCGATGGCGGGGATAACGATTCGCAGGGCCTGTGGCAGCACGATCCTTCTCAGCACCAGGCGCTCGGGCATGCCGAGCGACTCGGCCGCCTCCCGCTGGCCCTGCGGCACCGCCTGGATCCCGGCGCGGAAGATCTCGGTCATGTACGCGCCGTAGTTGAAGCTGAGGGCAATGATCCCGGACGGGATGGCCGGCAGGACGATCCCGACCTGGGGAAGCGCGAGGTAGATGAAGTAGATCTGGACGATGAGTGGCGTGCCTCGGGCGAACGACACGTAGAGCGCCGCAACGCCGCTAAGGTACGGGTTGCGCGAGAGGCGCCCCATCGCGCCGATGAGCGCCAGAATGGTGGCGAAGAAGATCGACACCACCGAAACGAGGACCGTCAGCCCGACTCCACCGATGATGAACGGCCCCCAGAGGCCGATGAACGCCGTGTCGATGTTGCCCGTGGCATACAGGCCCACGAGCACGATCCCGATCAGTACCAGCCAGGTGGCACCTGACTTCAGGCGGAACAGGGCGCGTGATCTGGCCTGGCTGGCCTCGACCTGGGAGACGATTGGGCTGGGCCGCGGAGCGTCAGCTGCGATCACGAATCACCTCCGCAAAAGAAGAAGGACGGGGACCCACCCTGCGAGTCCCCGTCCCGGTATTCGCCCGTCGTTCGTTCAGCCGCCGGATGGATCCTGGGTGAGGTCCTCCCCTTCGAACCATTTCTCGCTCAGGGTGGTGAGGGTGCCGTCCTCGTGCATCTCGCCGATGGCCTTGTCGATCTCGAACAGGAGTGCTGC
>JBKKBV010000029.1:0-5286 GCA_046713375.1 Candidatus Limnocylindria bacterium | reverse complement strand
ACCCTCCACCCAGGTGGCGAGCACCGTGGCGTCGCCGATTGGACCCGCGCCGGAATCGCGCAGGTTCCGGTCGATCAGCGCAAGGTCGGCGAGCTTGCCGACCTCGAGCGAGCCGGTCTCTGCATCCAGGTGGTTGACGTGGGCCGAGCCGATGGTGAAGGCGGCCAACGCCTGGTCCAGGCTGAGGCGTTCATCGGGGAGGAACGGGTCACCCGAGCGGTTGAGCTCGCTAACCCGGGTCATGGCGACTTCGATCTCGAGCATCGGTTTGGCACTGGTCACCGGCCAGTCGCTGCCCCCCGCCAGCCGGGCACCATGGCGCAGGAGGCTGGCGAAGGGGTACTGCCAGCTCGTGCGTTCCGGTCCCAGGAACGGGATCGTGCGCTGGTCCATGGTCGGCTCGTGGCAGGCCCAGATGGGTTGCATGTTGGCGGTCGCGCGCAATGCCGCGAACCGCGGCAGGTCGGCCGGGTGGATGACCTGGATGTGCGCGATGTGATGCCGCAGGTCTGACGGCCCGTTGGCGCGGCGCGCTGCCTCGATGGCGTCGAGCGCGCTGCGCACCGCCGCGTCTCCGATGGCGTGCAGATGCACCTGCAGCCCCGCGCGGTCCAGGGCGATCACCGCCTCCCGCAGGGCGTCCGGGGGGACGAGCGCCATGCCCCGGCTGTCGGTCAGCTTGCCGCGCTCGTCGAGGTATGGATCGAGCATGGCGGCGGTCAGCCCCTCGATGACGCCATCGACCCAGACCTTCACGGTCCCGGCGCTCAGTCGGCCGACGCTCGCTGCGGCTCGCTGCTCCACGAATCTATCGACCTGCTCCAGGCCGCGACGCGGATCCCAGAAGAGGGCCGCCACCACGCGCGCCTGCAGGCTGCCGGCCTCGGCCGCGGCGCGATACGCCTCCAGCTGCCGCGCACAGGCTCCGGTGTCATAGACCGATGCATCCTGCCAGGCGGTGATGCCCAGGGCGTGCAGCCTTCGCTGGACGGACGCCAGCGCGGTCGCATGCTCCTCCGCGCTCATCGGTGGCACCAGCTCCTCCACCAGCGAGATCGCTCCCTCGCGCAGCGTCCCGCTCGGTGAGCCGTCAGGATCGCGAACGATCAGCCCGCCCACCGGGTCCGAGGTCGCCGCGGAGATCCCGGCCAGGTCGAGCGCCCGTGAGTTGACCCAGGCCGAGTGGCCGTCGCGGCTCCACAGGTATGCCGGACGGTCGGGGACAAGCCCATCGAGGTCCGTTCGTCGAGGTGCGGCATCGGGGAAGTCGGTCACGGACCAGCCCGCTCCCAGGATCCACGCGCGGTCGGGGTGCTGCGCCGCATAGGCGCGGATAGCATCGTCGAACTGGTCTGCGCTGAGCTCGCTGAGATCGCACTGCATGACCGTCAGCTCACCCTGGACCGGGTGGATGTGGGCATCCTGGAAGCCGGGGAGCAGTGTCTCGCCGTCCAGGCGAATGACCCGGGTGGCCGCGCCGATGAGCCGCTCGAGGTCGGACCCCTTGCCCACGGCGGCGATGCGCCCGTCCCTGACGGCAAGCGCGTCGGGCGCCGGACCCGCAAGGGGCGCGATCGTCTCGACGGTGGCGCCCAGGAAGAGGAGGTCGACAGCCGGCACCCGCAGACTGTGGCAGGTTTACGAGGGCGTCGGGATCTCGACGGGCTCAGCGGGTCATCTCGATGATCAGCACCGAGCGCGAATCGTCCTCGTGCTCGACCAGGATCGAGATCCGGATGCCTGACCCGTCCACGTCCGGTGGCGGAGTCCCGATCCGCTCGGCCCCCTCGGGTGGCGTCTGCATCGCCTGGTACTCGCGCAGGATCTCCAGGACCTGCCGCCCGGTCACCCCCTGGAGCGGGTCACGGTCCTTGAAGACGAATCCCCACACCTTGGCGATGGCGCCGGTGAGGCCGATGGCGGTCAGCAGCACGCGCACGGCATCCGAGGCAAGGACGTCCCGAACGAACCCGAAGACCTCGAACAGGATGTCGGCCGATCCCGGAGCGGCATCCACGAAGGCAAGGCCGCCCTCCTGCGGTGGTGGCACCCTGGCGCTCCCGTCCGTCTGGGACCGACAACTGGATCGAGGTGACGGGCCACTTCGACGACCCTGCGGCGGCGACCTGTCGCCGGGATGTGACCGCGGATTCGGTTTCCGATTGGACGGGCCGGCAGGCGGTCGTCGACCAATGCCGGCAGCTCTTCGTGGTGACCGACGTGACGGTCCTCAGCCCTCCTTAGGGCGCTCTTCCAGCGGCATCTCCATCGCCAAGGCGGCGATCGAGGTGCCGTCGGGCATCTGGACGAGGTGTTGCCCGGTCGCCCGGAACCCGAACCGCTCGTAGAGGGGAACCCCGGGCAGCGTGGCGACGAGGGCCATCGTCCGAAATCCCTCCGCCCTCGCCGCCGCCTCGCAGGCGTCCAGGATGCGTGTGCCGAGGCCACGACGTGTCCAGTCAGGGCGGACGAACATGGCGCGCACGCGCGCCGGCTCGCTGGCCGGATCGAGGAGCCGCGCATCATCCGCACCCTCTCCCGAGCCAGAGTAGAGCTTGTCGCGGCGGCTCCAGCCGCCGCAGGCGACCAGCTCGCCGCCTGCCTCGAGCACGAAGTACGTGCCATCCTCGATCAGGGTGCGGTCGACGCTGGCGATGTATTTCATCGACGCGGCCGTCTGCGCCTCGTCGTAGTAGGCCGGGAAGAGATTCGCGGTCGACGCCTTCATGAGCGCATCGATCGCATCGGCCTCACCGGCGCGCGCCAGCCGCAGCACGGGTTCGTCACCTCCGCTCACGCCCGGATGATACTGTCGCGCCGCATGGAGGAGAGCACCCGCGGGATTGTGCGGCGAGCGGCGGCGGCTGGTTCGGCCTGGCCGCCGGCATCGGGTTCGTGCTGTTGCCAGTCGGCATGCTGCTCGGCGGCGTCATTCATCCGCTGACCTACGCGGGAGGGGTCGGCTACTCCATCGTGTTCCCTGTCTGGGCATACCTCATGGGAAGGCACCTCACCGCACTCTCTTGACCTTATCCATACCATGTGGTGGCCGCATCCGAGCGGCGCACGAGGAGGAGAGGCGGCATGACTGCAACCAGCGTCCCGCGCACGGCTGGAGAAGGCCTTCAGCGCAACGCCATCGGCCTCACGGAGGTCCTCTTTCAGTCGATCACACACATGGCGCCGGCGGTGGCCGTCGCCCTGTCGATCGGGGCCGCAACCGGCTTCGCGGGTCGGCTGACGCCGCTGGCCGTGGTGTTCGCCATGGTCGCGTGCCTGTTCACGGCCTATTCGATCGGCCAGCTTGCCAAGCACCTGCCGTCGGCGGGTGGCATGTACACCTACGTCGCGCGCGGCCTGGGGCCGTTCTTCGGCTGGCTGATGGCCTGGGCGTTCGCGCTGGCCGAGCCACTCGTCGCGCCAATCCTGCTGGCGGCCTTCGGCTTCTTTGGCGCGACCTTCCTGACCGCGTACCTGCACATCGGTGAGGGAGTCGCCTACCTGTGGGTCTATCTCGCCGTGCTGTGCGGCCTGCTAATGTGGTGGCTGATCTACAGCGGCGTGCAGCTCTCGACCCGGACCGGCGTGCTGCTGGGAGCGATCGAGATCGGGATCTTCGTCTTCGTCTCGGTCGTGCTGATCGCCAACGCCGGCTCGAACAATACGCTGAGCGTCTTCATCCCCGGCGCCGAGGGCATCCAGCCCGCCTTCCAGGGGATGATCTTCTGCCTGCTGGCCTTCATCGGCTTCGAGGCCGCGGCCCCGCTGGGGGAGGAGGCCCGTGAGCCGCGCAGCACCATTCCGAAGGCGGTCGTCTGGTCGACCATCGGCGTGGGCGCGTTCTATGTCCTGTGCTACTACGCGGCGACCGTCTACTTCGGCGAGGGGCGCATGGGCGAGTTCTACGCCTTCAACGGCGGCGACCCGTGGGGCTTCATGGCCACCGAGGTGCTCGGCACGCTTGGCGGCATCCTGGTGGTCTTCGCGATCATCAACAGCTCGCTGGCCAACGCCAACTCTGGCGCCACAGCGGCCACCCGATCCATCTTCTCAATGGCGCGCGGCGGCCTCCTGCCGAAGTTCTTCGCGGCCGTGCATCCAACGCACCGCACGCCGGTGAACGCAGTCCACGCCCAGGTGCTGGTGGCGATCGCGGTGGCGGTAGTCGGCGGCCTGGTGCTGGCGGACGACCCGTTCGAGGGCCTAGGCCCGATCAACATCTACGTCTTCATCGGCACCATGCTGGGCTTCCTTTTCGCGGGCATGTACATGACCGTCAACGTGGCCGTGATCGGCTTCTACTGGCGGGAACGGCGCGACGAGTTCAACGCGATCAAGCACCTGTTGATCCCGATCCTCGGCGTGCTGGCGATGGTCCCCGCCCTGCTCTATGTCATCGGTGGGCTGACCATCCCGATCGTTGACCTCGAGCTGGCGGCTTACGACAACTCGCTGCGCTTCGTCGCGCCGATCGTTGGAGCCTGGATGCTGATCGGCATCGTCCTCTTCCTCTGGCTTCGCATGCGGAACCCGCAGGCGCTTGAGCGCATGGGGGAGATCTACGGCGGCGAAGGCGGCGGAGATGCGTAGTCAACCGAGGATTTACGCTCTGCGTACGTAACGGCCAAGAACAGCGCCGCAGGGCGTTCGAGTGAGCCCAACCTGGTCGTGATGTGCGCTCAGCGTAATCTGAGGCAAGCAGGCCCCGGTTGTGGATCCAGGATGTCCGTTACGTACGCTGGGCGTATGCGCACCGACGCGACGTCCAGCCATTCGCCAGGAGCATCGACGCGCCGAGCGAATACCTCGAGCCCGCGCGGGACGCGTGGGTTGCAGCGCGCAGCTAACCGAAGATCGAGAGCGGGCAGTAGGCGGTCACGATCCAGTTCGGCGCGTCCACGATCTCGCTGATCTTCAGGTCGCAGGCGACGCTGCAGAGCAGGTAGGCGTCGATCGCATCGAGACCGTGCTCGCGGCCGAGGTAGTCGATCATGCGCCGTACCGCGTCGCGCGCCGCGGTCATCAGGTCCGGGCCGACGCCGTCGGTGGCGTAGTACGGACCGGTGTTGGTGCCCCGTGCCAGCGGACCCGGCGTCAGGAACTCCGGGGCGGTGACATGCAGGTCCTTGCGAACGGACAGCCGCACCCGTGCCCGCATCGGGGTCTCGATGGCCGTGCCGCACACCTCGCCGTCGCCCTGGGCGGCATGCCCGTCACCCAGCGAGAAGCGCCCGCCAAGAGCGAAGACGGGAAGGTAGAGCTTCGTCCCGGCCGTCAGGTGACGGG
>JBKKBV010000028.1:0-5024 GCA_046713375.1 Candidatus Limnocylindria bacterium | reverse complement strand
GGCTATGGGCCGATGGCGCTGGCCATGACCGGCCGCGTGGCCGATGGTCTGATCCTCCAGCTCGCCGATCCGGATCTCATCCGCTGGTTCGTCTCGCAGCTCCGCGAGGCCGAGGCCGCGGCCGGTCGCCCCGCCGGAAGCGTCAAGGTCCAGGCCGCCGCGCCGGCACATATCGGCCCGCGCGAGCTCGGCCGAGAGCGGACCCGATGGTTCCCGGCGCTGGTCAGCAACCACGTCGTTGACCTGGTCAACAAGTACCCGCGCGAGCAGCTGCCCGAGGCACTGACCGGCTACATCGGCAACCGCGAGGGGTACGACTACCACCACCACGCCGAGGTCGGCTCCGGCAACGCGGCCTTTGTGGGCGACGACGTGACGGATCGCTTCTGCGTGCTGGGCGAGGCCGAGGAGCACGTCGCCAAGCTGCACGAGCTGGCCGATGCGGGCGTTGACCAGTTCAACTTCTACCTCATGAACGGCGACGAGGAGGAGCAGCTCGACGTCTACGGCCGCGAGATTGTGCCGCTCCTGCGGGGAGTGGCCTCCGCATCGGCTAGCTGATCGTCACCGGATCGGCGGGCCTGTCCGCGTCGCATTCGCGGCCCGTTCCGATGGCGTTCGTGCGCGTCACTGTGTGGCACGATAGCAGCGGGGCCTCCTGCGTCGCTCATGTTGAGCGCGCCAAGATTCGAGGGCTGATCACCAGTGCAGCGGACCCATGCCTGATCTCGCGCTGCTGGAAACTGCGGCGGAGCAGCGTTGGCTGGCCCAGTGGCTTGCCGGGCCGACCCGTACCCGATTCGAGGAGCTGCCACCACAGGCCGGTGATCCAGCGCCCAACCCAACGCTCATTGACACGTCGGGCGAGCCGCGGCCTCTCTCCGACTTCTGGGCCCACGGGCCGTCGCTCGTCATCTTCATGCGCCACTTTGGCTGCTCGTGCCTGATGGAGCGCTGGGAGGTGCTGAAGCTCGACCTCAGCGCCTTCGCCGATGCCGGTGCCCGGGTCGTCGCCATCTGCCAGGCAGAGCCTGAGCGCGCCCGCGCCGTAGCCGAGCGCCGCGCGTACGAGTTCCCGGTGCTGTGCGACCCGGAGCTGGAGGCGTATCGGGCCTTTGGCCTGCTCGAGGGGCAGCCATCCCAGATCCTCCACGACCTCCCGTGGCGGCCGGGGGACGAGGAGACGGCGCGGACGCTCTTCATCGAGCCGCGACGGGGAACGGAGCGCGCGGTCGTCGACTCCCCTTGGCAGCTGCCGGGTGAATTCGTGATCGGCTCCAACGGGCGCATTGCCCTGGCGCACCGATACCAGTACTGCGAGGACTTCCCGCCCAAGACGGTCCTCCTCGGCGCGATTGCAGCAGCGGAGGGCTGAGATGGCCACGACCGTCCGCAAGATCGATCAGCTCCGCCAGAGCATCGCGCCGTTCCTGGCGTTCTTCACCGGCCCATTCAGCAAGCTGAACCGCGAACCCGGAGATCGCCAACTTCGCGGTTGGCAATCCGCAGGACTACCCGATGCCGGCCTACGTCGACGCCCTGCGCGAGCACCTCGAGCCGCGCCGGGCGAACTGGTTCGCCTACAAGGACAGTGAGCCGAAGTCGAGGATCGCCGTCGCCCGCGGGCTGTCGAAGCGCACCGGACTGGACTGGGACCCCGCCGATGTGGCGATGACAAACGGCGGCTTTGCGGCGCTGGCGGTGGCGATGCGCGCGCTGGTCGAGCCGGGCGACGAGGTCATCTTCCTCTCGCCACCCTGGTTCTTCTACGAGTTCATGATCCTGGCTGCCGATGGGGTGCCCATCCGCCTCCATCTGGCGCCGCCGGCCTTCGAGCCCGATATGGAGGCGATCGCAGCGGCGATCACGCCGCGGACGCGGGCGCTCATCTTCAACTCGCCGCACAACCCCAGCGGACGGGTCTATCCGCTCGAGACCCTCGAAGCGCTTGGCCGGACCTTGACCGATGCCTCCGCGCGCGTCAGCCATCCGATCTTCCTGGTGTCCGATGAGCCCTACAACCGGATCCTCTTTGACGGCCGCTCCTTCCACTCCCCCGCGCAGGCGTATCCGCACACGGTGGTCACCTATTCCTACGGGAAGCAGCTGCTGGCACCCGGGCAGCGCATCGGTTACCTGACCGTGCCACCGACCATGCCGGACCGACAGGCGTTCCGCGAGACCGTCTTCGTCGCTCAGTTCGCCACGGGCTACGCGTTCCCGAACGCGCTGCTGCAGCACGCCATCGAGGACCTCGAGGAGCTGTTGATCGACGTCCCCGCCATGCAGCGCCGGCGTGACCGGCTGGTTGGCGCCCTGCGCGAGATCGGCTACGAGACGACCATGCCGGAGGGCAGCTTCTACGTCATGGCGCGCGCACCGATTGCGGACGACGTGGCCTTCTCCGACCTGCTCGCCAGGCACCGAGTGCTGGTGCTGCCTGGGACCATCGTCGAGGTGCCGGGCTGGTTCCGGATCAGCCTCACGGCTACCGACGAGATGGTCGAGCGGGGGATTCCCGGTTTCGCGGCCGCCTACGCAGAGGCGTCAGGCGGCTAGGTCGTCCAGGTAGATCACCTCGAGCTTCGAGCTGCCGCGCAATGAGCGGTCGTTGGTGACGAAGGCGGTTGCGCCTGCAGCCCGCGCGGTTGCCAGGTGGATTGCATCGGCCAGGCCGATTTGGCGACTGCCGCGAATGATGGCCGCGTCGACCGCAATGTCGACAGAGAGCGGTCCGATGCGGAGGCCCGCCAATGAGCGGAGCGCTTCCGCATACAGCTCCACGAGTGCGCCATCACCCGACCGCGCTGGCCCGGTGACCACCTCAGCCAGCCCGATGCTGGCCAGGACCGCCGATACTCGCCGTTCCTCAACAGCGTCCATGATGGCCTGGCTCGTCGCGGCGAACGGTGCAACATCTTCGAGCAGATAGACGAGGACATTCGTGTCCAGGCCGACCAGCCGATGGCCCGTGCACAACTCCGCAATCGTCACCGAGAGGGTCGGTCGAGCCGATCCTCCCACTCGTCGCGCAGCGCGCGAACGTAAGAGACGGGATCCGGCGGGTACAGCCCGCGACCGGTGCCCCGCAGCCGGTCGGCGACCGTGCTCGTGCGAGGGCGCAGGACGATGACGTCGTCCTGGATCTCGACCTGCAGGCGGTCTCCGGCCTTGATGCCGAGGCGGCGCCGTGCCTCGCTCGGGACCGCGATCTGATGCTTGCTGCTGACCTTCACGCTTAGCATGTAATCGATGCTAAGCGTCGGACATCGGTCCCGTCAACCGTCAGGTCCCAAGGCCGATCCCGCGCGCTACCATCCATGCCACGAGCCGCGGTAGGGAGACGTGATGAGGCCAAGTTTCGTACCAGGATTCGCGCCGATCGTGAGGGACGTGGAAGCCAGCCGCGCCTTCTGGGTCGACGGCATCGGCATCGAGATGGGGGAGACGGCGCCCGGCTACTGGGCCACCGACGACCTCGATGGGGTCAAGCACTTCGGCCTGTGGCCGCTCTCCGAAGCGGCCGAGGCGTGCTTCGGCACGGCCACCTGGCCGGCGGACATCCCTGAGCCGACAGTTGGGCTCGAGCTCGATGTCGAGTCGGCGGAAGCGGTGGCTCCCGCCGCCGCCGAGATGGCGGCGCGTGGGTATCGGCTCCTGGTCGAACCGAAGGTCGAGCCGTGGGGCCAGACCGTGGCGCGTCTCCTCAGCCCGGAGGGGATCCTGGTCGGCATCGTCTACACCCCGTGGATGCACCCGAAGGGCGAGGAGTAAGGGATGCGCACCCTGATCAAGAACGGCACCGTCGTCAACGCCGACGCCACCACCCGGGCCGATGTGCTGATCGACGGTGAGAGGATCGCCCTGATCGGCACCGACCTGGCTGCGACCGCCGACCGCACCGTGGACGCATCGGGCAAGTGGGTGATTCCCGGTGCCATCGACGTTCACACCCACATGGAGCTGCCCTTCGGCGGGACATCTGCCAAGGACACCTTCGAGACCGGGACCCGGGCCGCCGCCTTCGGCGGAACGACGACCATCGTCGACTTCGCGGTCCAGCCGCGTGGCAAGGCACTCCGCGACGGGCTCGACGCCTGGCATGCCAAGGCCGATGGCAACGCCTGCATCGACTACGGCTTCCACATGATCATCAGCGACGTCCGCGACGATGTCCTGGCCGAGATGGACACCCTGGTCCACGAGGGCGTGACGACCTTCAAGCTGTTCACCGCCTACCCGGGAGTCTTCTTCTCCGATGACGGGGCCATCTTCCGGGCGATGCAGCAGACCGGCAAGAACGGCGGCCTGATCATGATGCACGCCGAGAACGGCATGGCCATCGACATCGTGGCCGCCGACCTCGTCGCCGCCGGCAAGACCGACCCGCTCTACCACGGCATCGCCCGCTACCCGATCTTCGAGGGCGAGGCGACGAACCGGGTGATCCGTCTCGCGGAGGCGGCCCAGGTACCGGTGTACATCGTCCACCTCTCCGCGCGGGACGCCCTCAACGCCGTCCGCGACGCCCGCGACCGAGGTTCGCAGGCCTTCGCTGAAACGTGCCCCCAGTACCTGTTCCTCTCGATCGACGACATGGGCAACGGCTTTGAGGGCGCGAAGTTCGTATGCTCGCCACCGCTCCGCTCGGCCGACCACCAGGACGACCTCTGGACGGGACTCATCAAGGACGACCTGCAGGTGGTGTCGACCGACCACTGCCCGTTCGACTTCAAGGGGCAGAAGGACCTCGGGAAGGGTGACTTCCGGAAGGTCCCGAACGGCCTGCCGGGGGTCGAGGACCGCGTCGACCTGCTTCACGACGGGGGCGTCGTCGGCGGGCGGATGACTCGCGAGCGGTGGGTCGAGGTCATCTCCACTGCGCCGGCGAAGCTGTTCGGGATGTATCCGAAGAAGGGTGCGGACGCGGTCGGCTCGGACGCCGATCTCGTTGTCTACGACCCGGCGCGGAAGCGGAAGATCTCGGCGAAAACCCACCACATGAACGTCGACTACTCGTGCTA
>JBKKBV010000027.1:0-4942 GCA_046713375.1 Candidatus Limnocylindria bacterium | reverse complement strand
GAGTGGCTGGCCTTCGACGACGAGACGGCGGCATCGGTTCCGGTGCAGGTGCCGTCCTTCATGAAGGAGATCGTGGCCGAGCTGTCGCAGCTCGCCCGACGGTCGTCCGAGGTGAGCCAGCGCTCCGGGGTGAGCGTTCGCGTCACCATCGCCAATCACGAGACGTTGGTGGCCGCCGCCCTGAAGCGCGCCGTGCGCCTGGGCGAGCCGATCGGGGCGCCACGCGTCAGCGACCTCGGCGCCATCGTGGCCTCGACCGCCGGCAAGATCGAGCTGGAGACGCTCGGCGACGAGACGCGCGAGGACAGGGTGATCGAGAAGCTCGTGCAGCGCGCGGTCGTCAACGTCTTCAATCGGCATTTCTCGCTCTCGGAGCTGGTCGGCCTGGTCGAGCGCTTCGAGGCGGGCGCGGAGATCGAGGTGGGCGACGCGGTGGCCTCGGACGCGCTGCAGCGCACGGTCGCGGAGCTGCCCGAGCTGAGCCGCGCGGTTGGGCGGCTCGACCTCGGCGAATCGCCAGCCGGCGTCGCCAGCGGCGTGGAGTTCGTGCTGGAGGGGCTGCATCTCAACCGGCGGCTGAACAAGGAGCGGCGCGGCGGCGGCGTGCGCTACGCGCGCTAGCTGACCGGCCCACCAACCGATGAGCCTGTACCGCTACTCGCACTGGGACGGCAGCCAGAGCCTGCCTCCCTTCGACGCGGACGACGTGCTGGAGGCGCTCTCCGACGACATCCTGGCCGAGGGCGACATCAGGCGCGCCCTGCAACGCCTGATGCAGCGAGGCATGCGCGGCACGCGTGGCGGCGACGTCCCGGGGCTGCGGCGGATCGTGGAGCAGCTCCGCGCGCGCAGGGCCGAGGAGCTGTCGCGGGCGAACCTGGACGGCATGCTCGACGAGGTCGGTGCACGGCTCGAGCAGATCGTCGAGCAGGAGCGCGAAGGGATCGAGCGGCGCGTCCACGAGGCCGAGCAGCGAGCCCTAGACGCCGCGCCGGGACCGGCGCAGGACCAGGCACGGATGGCCGAGCAGGTTCTGCGTCGCGCCGCTCAGCAGCGGCGTGACCGCCTCGACGCACTGCCGCCCGACCTGGCTGGTCGGCTGGCGGGCATGCGCGACTACGAGTTCATGGACGCAGCTGCCCGGGACGCATTCAACGCCCTCACCGACGAGCTCCGCCAGCAGCTGCTGCAGACCTACTTCGAGGGGCTGAAGGATGGGGTCGCCGGTATCTCGCCCGAGGATCTCGACGGCGTGCGGGCGATGGTCCGCGACCTCAACAAGCTGCTCGAGAAACATGCGGCGGGCTCTGACACGAGCGCCGACCTCGCGAGTTTCATGGTTCGCCACGGGCGCTACTTTCCACCCGGGATCGAGACGGTCGATCAACTGATCGATCACCTGCACCGCCAGGCCTCGCAGATGGCATCCCTGATGGCATCGCTGAGTCCCGAGATGCGGGCTGAGCTTCAGCAGGTGATGGACGAGCTGCTGCGTGACGATCGCCTGCGGTGGGACATGGCGCGCCTGGCCGGCGCCCTCCAGGCCCTCCGTCCGGATACCCCGTTCGGTGAGCCGTATCCGTTCAGTGGCGACGAGCCCCTAGGACTGCCCGAAGCGCTCGCCGCCATCGACCGCCAGCAGCAATTCGACGCCATGGAGGAGGAGCTGCTGGCTGCCCGCGACCCCGACTCGCTCGAGCAGATCGATGCGGAGGCGCTCCAGGCACTCGGCGGCGACGAGGCTGCCGGGGACCTCGAGCAGCTGCGGGCGCTGACCCGGGCGCTGGAGGAGGCGGGCTACCTGGAACGCGGGGTCGATCGGCTGGAGCTGACGCCCCGCGCAGCCCGCAAGCTGGGAATGCGCGCGCTGACTGACATCTTCAGCCGGTTGCGCCGCGAGTCCCTCGGCGGCCATGCACTGCCGACCTCGGGGATCGGCGGCGAACAGACGGATGAGACCAAGGCGCTCGAGCATGGGGACCCGTTCTTGGTCGATCTCAACCGGACGCTGTTCAACGCCATGGCGCGCACCGGGCCGGGGACCCCCGTCCGCATGGCGCCGACCGATTTCGAGGTGTATCGGTCCGAGGAGACCACGGTCAGCTCAACCGTCCTGCTGCTGGATATGAGCCGATCGATGCTGCTGCGCGGCTGCTCAACTGCCGCCAAGCGGGTGGCGATGGCGCTCCATACCCTGATTCACACGAAGTACCCGCGGGACCGGCTGTACGTGGTTGGCTTCGCGTACTTCGCGCGTCAGATCAAGCCGGAGGCGATCGCGACCCTCTCACCGTACGAGTTCGAGTACGGCACCAACCTCCAGCACGCGCTGATCATCGCCCGCCAGCTGCTCGGCCGACGCAGCGGCGGCAACAAGGAGATCGTGGTGATCACCGATGGCGAGCCGACCGCGCACATCGCCAACGGCCAGGTCGAATTCGCCTACCCGCCGACGATGAGGACCATGCAATCCACGCTGCGCGAGGTGGGACGCGCGACCCGTGAGGGGATCGTGATCAATACCTTCATGCTGGAGCGCTCGCGCTACCTCTCCGAGTTCGTCGACCTGATGAGCCGGATCAATCGCGGGCGTGCCTTCTACGTGGAGCCGGAGCACCTGGGCGAGTACGTCCTCGTCGACTACGTCAGCAAGAAGCGCAAGCGCGTGGCCTGATGAAGGTGGGAGTGCAGCTCCCCGAGGTCGAGTGGGTGGCTCGTTGGCCGGAGCAGCGCGAGATGGCGCGCACCGCCGAGGAGATCGGCCTGGACTCGATCTGGGTGGGCGACCACCTGCTGTACCGGGGGGACGGGCTGCCGCCGCGGGGACCATGGGAGGCGTGGACGACCCTCGCCGGCATTGCGGCGGTCACCGAACGCGTGCAGATCGGGCCGTTGGTGGCGGCGGCCAGCTTCCACAACCCCGCCATGCTGGCCAAGCAGGCCGCCACCGTCGACGAGATCTCCGGCGGGCGGCTGATCCTGGGCCTCGGCGCCGGCTGGAACGAGGCCGAATACCTGGCCTACGGCTTCCCGTTCGACCATCGGGTCAGCCGCTTCGAGGAGGCATTCACGATCATTCGCTCGCTCCTGGCGGACGGGCGCTGCGACTTCCACGGCACCTACTACGACCTGCAGGAATGCGAGCTGCTGCCGCGGGGGCCGCGCCACGATCATGGGGAGGGGCCGCCGCTCCTGGTCGGATCGATGGGCGAGCGCATGCTGGCCATCACGCTCCCCTGGGTCCAGGCCTGGAACGCCTGGTACACCTGGTTCGGCAACACCCCCGAGGGCTACCGGCCGCTGCGCGACAAGATCGACACGGCGTGCCGCGCGGCCGGGCGCGAGCCCGCCGAGGTGGAGCGCACGCTCGCTCTGCTGGTGGCCTTCCCGGAAGCCAAGGGCAGGTCACGAGGTGACCTGCAGGACCCCGACCTGAAGCCGATCCCGAGCGATCCAAGCACCCTGGCGGCGACCCTGCGCGCCTTCGAGGCAGAGGGCGTTGCGCACGTCCAGCTCGTCCTCGACCCGATCAATGCGGAGACGATCGCCAGCCTGGCTCCGGCGCTGGAGGCGCTCCGCGCCTAGATCGGTCACGGGGCGGTATGCTCGCGGCATGGAGGGTACGCAGGCCCCGTTTCCCCTCGGCCCGAACGGGCGTCTCGAGGCCGAGCCCCTGACCAATGCGGTCGGCAACCACGCCGTGCTGGTCCGCGAAGGCGAGCAACCGCGGGCGCTGGTGACGGTCGAGGCAGGGAGCCCCGAGCGAGATCGGGTGATCGTCGTGCCGCTCGACAACGACGTCGAGATGCGGGTCGATGGCGATGCGCTGGCGATCTGGCTGTCGCAGGGCTCGATCGGTCCTGCACCCTCGAATGTGCCCCCGTGGGCCAACGCCATCGGCTTTGCGCTGGTGATTGCCGCGGTCGGCTTCGCCCTGCTCGGCAGCATCACGTTCTTCGGCTGGCTGTTTCGGGTGCTGGGATGGCTCTGACGCCGCCCACATCCGGGTTGATCGCGATGCGCATCGGCCAGGAGTTCGGTCCGCCGGAGGAGTTCGCAAGCTCGCTGGAGCGCGCCATCGAACGCGGAGGCGAGCGGGGAGCCACGATCGTGGCGGTATTGGATCGGGGCGACCTGGCGACCCACATCCCGCAGGTCGACGGCCCGTCATGGAACACGGTTCCGCTGGTGCACCTGCATCGTGGCCAGCAGCCGACCGAGGAGGACTGGGCGGTCGCCAATGCCATCGTCGAGCGGCTGGAGCGCTACCGCTGAGCCGATGGACGAGGATCGCGGCCTCTGGCTGCGGGCAATGATGGGCCGCTTCGCGACCGGCGTGACGGTGGTCGCCGCACGGCACGGGCCCTTGCTGGCCGGGATGACGGCCAATGCCGTCGCCTCGATCAGCCTCGACCCACCCCTGCTGATGGCCAGCATCAATCGCGCCAGCGAGACGCATATCGCCATCGTCGGCAGCCACTCGTTCGCGGTCAGCGTGCTGGGCGCCGACCAGCGCTCGATCGCGGATTGCTTCGCCCTGCCCACCACCGCCGGAAAGCTGCAGCGCTTCTGTGACGCGCCCTGGCATGAGGCCGAGACCGGCTCACCGATCCTCGACGGCGCCGTTGCCTTCTTCGATTGCCGGCTGCACGAATCGCATGCCGCCGGCACGCACACCATCTTCATCGGCGAGATCGTGGCCGCCGGCTATGAGGAGAGCGGAGAGCCGCTCCTGTGGTTCGGCTCGCGGTACCGCCACCTGGCGCCCGAGGGCGAGCCGGCCTGACTGCGGGACCAGGCGCCGACCGGGCCGCGTTCCCGCCAGCGGTGTCCAGGTCCGATTCGTTGAGCACCCTTGGTGCTCAACGCTCGCCGATGGCGCCCTTCCGGTGTCGCCTGAGCGGTACGGGCGCGCAGGCGGCGCGGGTCAGCGGCAAATAGT
>JBKKBV010000026.1:0-4342 GCA_046713375.1 Candidatus Limnocylindria bacterium | reverse complement strand
GCGGCGCGGCGACCTTCAAAGCCGATTCGCGCCAGCTCCTCGCTGCCGCAGCATCGGGGAGGTGGGTCGGGTGCCATCGTCAGATGGTGCCCTATCCTCCGCCCATGAGGGAGGCCGATCTGACCGTCGAGCAGGCCGCTGCGCCCGATCATCACCCGCGCATCGAGGTTGGCGCCTTCGGGCCGTGGCGGGCCAACGCGTATCTCGTCTGGGACGGCCGCTCACCCGATGCCCTGGTTGTCGACCCGGGCCTCGGCGCCGCCCAGCCACTCCTCGATCGGGTCGTCGCGAACGGGCTGACCCTGCACCTGGTGGCCAACTCGCACGGGCACATCGACCACGTCTTCGACAACGCCGCGCTGATTCGCGGGTCCGGGGCGCCGCTGGCCATCCATCCGCTTGACGAAGCCCGACTTTCCGCGGACAACAACTACGGGCTCGAGATGGAGCCGAGCGTCGCGACCCGGCACCTGCAGGAGGGTGAGCAGCTGGCGATCGGCGACCTCGTCTTCGACGTGTTGCACACGCCGGGCCACACTGAGGGATCGGTCTGTCTCTACGAGGAGCGGGCCGGGCTGCTCCTCAGCGGCGACGTCCTCTTTGCCGGCACCTACGGCCGCACCGACCTGCCCGGTGGTGATGATGCCGACATGGTCCTCAGCCTCGCCCGGCTGGCCCGCGACCTGCCGCCTGGGGTGCGGGTCCTGCCTGGCCACGGCCCCGAGACGACTCTGGAGCGCGAGCTCCCCTGGCTCCGACGGATCGCGGAGGCGGGCCGCCTGCCCTAGCCCACCGGATAGGCCCTTGCATCCGGCGAGTAGCATTTCCCACGGGCCGCGCGACGCGGCAATTGGAGGAAGGGTGGGGGGCGAGGAGTGAGCATGACGGCATCTACCGCCACGGGTTCGGCTGCGCCGACGGTCGAGGTCCACTCGATCGACTACATCCCGCAGAGCGAGCGCCACGGCAAGGTCACTGACCAATTCACCCTATGGTTCCTGGGCAACGCGAACCTCGCGACCCTGGCCGTCGGGCTGATCGCCATGAGCCTGGGGCTTCCCCTGTTGTGGGTCCTGGTCGCGATCATCTTGGGCGAGGTCTTCGGGACCTTCTTCATGGCGTTCCATTCGGTCCAGGGGCCGCGAATGGGCATCCCGCAGCTGCTCCAATCGCGCCCGCAGTTCGGCTATTTCGGGGCGTTGATTCCGCAGGCCATCGGCCTGTTCCTGTACGTCGGCTTCAACGTCTTCAACACGCTCATCGCGGGCGCGGCGCTGTCCACCGTCACCGGCCTCGGCGAAGAGCTCTCCATCCTGCTGATGGCGGGTGCGGCCCTGGTGCTGACCATCGGCGGCTACGACTGGATCCACTTCATCCAGAAGTGGGGCACGTACCTGTTCCTGATCGTGTTCGGGATCTTCACCGTTGGAGTCCTCTTCACCGGCAATCCGCCTGCGGCGCAGGTTTCCGGTGACTTCGCCTGGACGCCCTTCCTGGTGGTCATCGTCATTGTGGCCAGCTACCAGGTCTCGCAAGCGCCGTATGTCTCCGACTACAGCCGCTACCTGCCGAAGTCGTCGACGGTCCGCTCCACCTTCCTGTGGAGCTACTTCGGCTCGACCGCGGGCTCGTTCTGGATGATCGCGCTTGGCGCCTTCCTGCTGGCGAGCTACCCGGACACGGCATCCATCGGCGCGGTTGCCGCCGGAGGCGACGCCATCTTCAATGGCTTCGGGACGATCGTGCTCACCGTGGCGCTGGTCGGCCTCGTGTCGGTCATAGGGCTCAACCTCTACAGCGGTTCCCTGGCCATGCTGGCCGCGGTCGACACCGTGGTCCCGGTCAAGCCGAGCGTGACGACGCGCGCGATCGCCATCGGCGTCATCCTGGTGCTCGGTACCGCTGGCAGCCTGCTGCTGCCGGACGACTTTCTCGGCAGCTACAACGTCTTCCTGGTGATCCTGCTCTACTCGCTGATCCCGTGGACGGCGATCAACCTGGTCGACTTCTTCTTCGTCCGGCGTGGCGACTACGCGATCATGGAGATCTTCAAGCGGAACGGGATCTACAGGCCCTGGAACTGGCGCGGCCTGCTGGCCTACGTCATCGGGATCGCCGTGATGGTGCCGTTCTTCGCCATCTTCAACGGTGCCGACGAGGTCTTCCTCGGTCCGGTGGCGCGAGCCCTCGACGGGGCGGACCTGTCGCTCTTCATCGGCCTGCCGGTGTCGGCCATCGTGTACTGGCTGCTCTGCCAGAACCTCGACCTGACCGAGGAGCGGCGCCTGGCCGCGGACGATGCGGCGCTCGAGGGGATGGCAGCCCCAACCTCCCCGACGTCCTACTGAGCGGTCGCGCATCGGTGAGGCCGCTCACCACCTTCTCGATAGTTGGCCGGTGCGAGCGCACCGGCCAACTCGGCGTGGCCGTCTCCACCGCGGACGTGGGGGCGGGCCGGATGGTCACGTGGGCCAGGGCCGGCGTCGGGGCGGTCGCGACTCAGTCATGGCCGAGCCTGTACCTGGCCATCGACGCGCTGCTCTACATGGAGGAGGGGCTCTCCGCGCCAGAGGCGATCGGCCGCGTCCTGGCCGACGACCCCGGCAAATCGGTCCGCCAGGTCGGCGCGGTCGACGCGGAGGGGCGCTCAGCCACCTTCTCCGGGGACGAGTGCACGACCTGGTACGGCGGCATCGACGGCCCGAACTTCGCCGTGCAGGGCAATATGCTGATCCGTGAGGAGACGGTGACGGCCATGGCGACCTCGTTCGAGGAGACGGAGTCCCACGACCTCGCGGAGCGCCTCATGCGGGCGATCGAGGCAGGCCAGGCCGGCGGCGGCGACAAGCGCGGCCGGCAGTGCGCAGCCCTGCTGGTGGTCGACAAGGAAGAGTTCCCGCTCTGGGACCTGCGCGTCGACGAGAGCGTCAACCCCGTCCCGGAGCTGCGCCGTATCTACGAGATCGCCAGGACCGACCTCCTGCCCTTCGTCCAGGGACTGCCCACCCGTGAGAACCCGATGGGCTCCCTCTCCGACGCATTCGTGGAGATGAACATGCTGCCGCCGCCCGAACGACCCGGCCACGGTGGATCGGGCCCGATGCCATGAGCGACCATCCCACTGCCACTCCCTACCAGCGGCCGCGCCCGGCACGGGACATCCCGCACCTGCTGGTGCCCGAGAAGAAGAAGATCAGCCACTGGAACGACCGCAACGAGATGCGGGTCAACAACTGGATCGAGCCGTGGGACTTCGCCTCCCCGCTCGACGTGGGGATCATCAACGTCCCCTTCTCCAAGACCTCGATCCTGCCCAACGGGGCGTTCGCCGCCCCGAACGCGCTGCGCGACGCATGGGCCATCTTCACCACCTTCACCCCCGATTACGACGTCGACATGTCGACCATGAAGGTGCGGGATATCGGGGATGTGGGGACGCCCATCATCGACCTGATAGCCGGCTTGCAGAACATCCAGGAGTGCCTCCAGGCTTGCATGAGCCAGCCCGAGGGGTTCTTCCCGCTGATCATCGGCGGGGACCATGCGATCACCGCCCCGGCGGTCCGTGCGTACTGCGGCGCCCATCCGGACCAACAGGTCGGCCTCATCCACTTCGACGCGCACAACGACGTGCGGGTGATGGACCACGGCCCGACCAATGGCACGCCCATCCGCGGCATCCTCGAGTCCGGCGTCCGGGTCCGCGGCTCCAACCTGGTCCAGGTCGGCATCCACGGCTTCATGAACGCCAGCTACTACAAGCGCTGGGTGGAGGGCCAGGGCGGCACCATCTTCACGGCAAGGGCCATGCGCAAGGCTGGGATCGAGAAGGTCATCGAGCAGACGCTCGAGATCGCCGGCAAGGGGACGGACGCCATCTACGTGACGGTCGACATCGACGTGCTGGAGCTGGGCTACGCCCCCGGCACCGCCGCCGCCACCGCCGACGGGCTGGACCCGGTCGACCTGCTCGAGGCGCTCTTCATCCTGGGCCAGGACCCGCGCGTGGCGGCCATCGACTTCGTCGAGCTGGACCCGCACCGCGACGTGGCCGAGATCACGACCCGCACCTTCGGTTCGGCGGTGCTCACCTTCCTGGCGGGCCTCTTCCTGCGCCGCAACGATGGCTGGCGCGGCTACGACCCAACGCCCATCACGGACTAGGCCGATGGCTCCCATCACCCGGGAAGGCACCATCGAGGTTCCGGGTGGGACGGTCTGGTTCCAGACCGTGGGTGAGGGCGGGATCCCGCTCCTCGCACTCCACGGCGGGCCGGGCATGGCGCACGACTACATCAGCACCCTGGCCGACCTGGCCGATGAGCGGATGGTCGTCTTCTAC
>JBKKBV010000025.1:0-15975 GCA_046713375.1 Candidatus Limnocylindria bacterium | reverse complement strand
CACAGACACTGGTTGCCTCGTCGCAGGCACGACGCTCACGGGATGAAGCCCGGGCCCTTCGATCCGATGCTGAGCTGCGCGTCTCGCAGGCGCGCGCTGCCCACGCGCGCGCCGCTGAGGCGTTGCAGCATGCCCACGGCGCTGAGAGAGCTCTGGTGAGCGAGCTCGACACCGCCCCCGCCGTCGCCGGTGGCTCCGGATCGCCACCGTCCGCGGCCGACGCCGACTTCGCCACGCTTGCCGCAGCTGCCCTCGCCGCTCAGCGACGCCGCGCCGAGCTTGCCGCGACGCGGGACCAGCAGCGCGCGGCCTGGCAAGCAGCGCAATCGGCGGCCGACGCCACCGACACGGCCCGCAGTCGCGGCGGGCATGAGCAGGCCGTTCGGGAAGCCCGCAGCGATCAGCTGCGAGCGGCGCTCACCGGCGACCGGGAATCGCTCGCCGCGCTGGACCGAGACCGCGCTGCCGCCGCCGAGGCCGTGGCCGCCGCGACCGCGGCGGTCGAGCAGGCGACGAGCGAACGTGACTCCGCTGATGCCGAGCGAGATCGGCTGCGTGCCCACCTCCTCGAACGCGAGCGGGCGCGCGGCGGCGCAGCGTCGCAGATGGCGGAGCTGGAGCGCGATGCCCAGTCTGCCGCACTCGACGCGCAACGCCAGGAAGATGAGCTGGTGGCGATTGGCCGCGAGCGAGATCTCGCGATCGAGTCGCTGCCACCGGCCGCGGCCGAGGCCGAGGCCGGCGTGCAGGCGAGCGCCACTGCGGACCTGGCCGATATGCCGCTCGAGGCGATCCAGGAGGAGCTGACCCGGGTCCGCCGCACACTGTCCCAGATCGGCTCCGTCAACCCGTTCGCCATCGACGAGCATCGAGAGCTGGCCGGTCGCCTCGAGACGCTCGCGGCGCAGGGCGCCGATCTGTCGGCAGCGAGCGCCTCGACCGAGGAGCTGATCGGTCGCCTCGAGGCCGACATCGCACAGCAGTTCAACGCGGCGTTCGTCGCCATCGGTGCAAAGTTCGATGAGTTCTGCCGGCTGCTCTTCGCTGGCGGCTCCGCCTCGCTGCAGATGAGCGACGTGGACGGCGGACCGGGCGGAATCGAGATCGCGGTCCAACCCCCGGGCAAGCGCCTGCAGCGGCTGCCGATGCTCAGCGGTGGGGAGCGGGCGCTGACCGGGGTGGCGCTGCTGTTCGCGATGTTGAGCGTCAACCCGGTCCCGTTCTGCATCCTCGATGAGGTGGATGCGGCCCTCGACGAGGCCAACATCGGCCGCTTCGCGGATGCGCTCCGTCTCCTGGCTGAGACGATCGACTTCGTGGTGATCACCCACAACCGGGCCACGATCGAGACCGCGGACACCATCTACGGCGTGACCATGACCGATGCCGCGGTGTCGCGCCTCCTCTCACTGCGCCTCGCTGACGTCGCCATTGAGGTGGCCGCCGGATGATGGCGCGCCCGCGGCGCGAGCCGACGGGCCTCGGCCTGCGGCCACGGCCGGGTGGCCTCGGAGGCCGGCTTCGCGCCCTGCTCGGTCGGGACCGTGTCGCGGAATCGACCTGGGATGAGCTCGAGGAGGCCCTGATCGGCGCCGATGTGGGTGCTGAGACGACGGTTTCGCTCATTGCCGCCACCCAGGAGCGCGTCGGCGCGTCGGCCACCGGCGAGGCGGTGCGCGTCGCGTTGGCCGAGGAGATCCGCCTGCGTCTCGATCGGATTGGCAGTGGCAGGTTCGAGCTCGGGCCAGCCCCGGCCGTGATCCTGGTGGTGGGGGTCAATGGATCGGGCAAGACGACGACCATCGCCAAGCTGGCCGCGCGACTCACGCGCGACGGCCACAGCGTGGTCCTCGCCGCCGCCGACACCTTCCGAGCCGCCGCGACCGAGCAGCTCCGCCTGTGGGGCGAGCAGATTGGGGTCCCGGTCATTGCCCAGCGTCCGGGTGCCGATCCGGGTGCTGTGGCGTTCGACGCGGTGGCGACCGCAGAGTCGCGGGGCATCGAGGTGGTGATCGTCGACACGGCCGGCCGCCTGCAGAACAAGGTCCAGCTGATGACCGAGCTGGCCAAGATCCGGCGGGTGATCGAACGGCGCCAGCCGGGCCAGCCGCGGCACGTCCTCCTCGTGCTCGACGCGACCACCGGCCAGAACGGCCTCTCCCAGGCGGAGGCGTTCAGCCGCGATGCGGGCGTCACCGGGATCGTCCTGACCAAGCTGGATGGCACCTCCAAGGGTGGCATTGCGGTCGCCATCGCCGATCGGCTCGAGCTGCCGATCGTCTTCGCGGGGGTTGGCGAAGAGCTCGACTCGCTCGCGCCGTTCGACCCAGAGGCCTACGTGGAGTGGCTGGTGGCCGGCTGATCGCTACCCCGGCGGTGATTGCCGCCCCCGGGCGAGCCGCCTAGAATGGGCAGCCGTCTCGCGCGGCCGCCGGCCGGTCACGACACGGACCCGCATCGGTTTAGTCATGTTCGAATCGCTCTCCGCGCGCCTGCAGGCTGTCGTCGATCGCCTGCGCGGCAAGGCCAAGATCACCGAGGCCGACCTCGACGTTGCACTGCGCGAGATCCGCCTTGCGCTGCTCGAGGCGGACGTCAACTTCCGGGTGGTCAAGGACTTCGTGGCGAAGGTCCGCGAGCGCGCGCTGGGAGCGGACGTGCTCACCGGTGTGCACCCGGGCCAGCAGGTCGTGAAGGCGGTCCATGACGAGCTGGTGGCGGTGCTTGGCGGCGAACGCCACCTACTCAAGCTCGCCGGCAAGCCGAGCCTGGTCATGCTCGTTGGCCTCCAGGGATCGGGCAAGACGACCACCGCCGCCAAGCTGGCTGTGCGGCTCCGTCGCGACGGGCGCAAGCCCCTTCTCGTCGCTGCCGACGTGTACCGCCCCGCCGCCGTCGACCAGCTCGTCTCGCTCGGTGACCAGATCGGCGTCGAGGTCCACACCCGCCCAGCCGGGACCCCCGCGCTCGAGATCGCCCGCTCGGGGATGGAGCAGGCCCGACAGCGCGGCCTGGACGTCGTGCTGCTCGACACGGCCGGCCGGCTGCACGTGGATGAGCCGATGATGGACGAGCTGGTGCGCGTCGCCGGGGCCGTTACCCCGGCCGAGACACTGCTGGTCGTCGACGCGATGACCGGCCAGGATGCGGTCAGGGTGGCAGAGGCGTTTCAGCACCGGCTGCCGCTCACCGCGCTGGTGCTGACCAAGATGGATGGCGACGCGCGTGGCGGTGCGGCGCTCAGCATTCGGAGCGCGACCGGCCTGCCGATCGCCTTCATCGGCAGCGGCGAGCGCACCGACGGCCTCGAGCCATTCCACCCCGATCGGCTCGCTCAGCGCATCCTGGGGATGGGGGACATCCTGTCGCTCGTCGAGCGAGCGCAGGAGACGGTCGACCAGGACGAGGCGGAGCGGGTCGCGCAGCGGCTGATGGACTCGCGGTTCACGCTCGACGACTTCCGCTCACAGCTGGCGCAGGTCAAAAAGATGGGGCCGATCGGGCAGCTGGTCGGCATGATCCCCGGCGCCGGGCAGCTGGCGGGTGCCGCCCAGCAGGCGGTCGACGACGGGCAGCTCAAGCACATCGAGGCGATCATCGACTCGATGACTCCGGCCGAGCGCCGGCATCCGGAGCTGATCAAGGCCAGCCGCCGCCGGCGGATCGCGACGGGCAGCGGAACGACCCCCGCCGACGTCAATCGGCTGCTGAAGCAGTTCGGGGAGATGCAGCGACTGATGCGCCAGTTCGGGTCGGGTCGCGTGCCGCGGAGCGGGAGCGGGTTGCGCAGCATCCTGGGCGGCTAGCCGGCATGCGGCGGCTCGTCGTCGCGGTGACCGCCCTGCTCGTCGCGCTCGGGGGAGCGGTGGTGGTCGGCTATCTGCTTCTCTTCTCTGCCGTCGCGGACCGGGCCTCCCGCGCGGCACCGGCCGACACCGCGATCTACGTAAACGCCTACCTCCAGCCATCGGCCGGCCAGCAGATGAACCTGTTCGGCCTCGTCGGCCGGCTTCGCGGCTTCGGCGACCCCGCGACCCTCGAGGCCAAGATCGACGAGGTGGCAGGACGCCTGCTTGGCCAGGCGGGGATCGACTACTCGGCCGATGTGCGCCCCTGGCTGGGCGAACAGATCGCGGTGGCGGTCGCGTTCGCTGAGGCCGGCTCGCCGCCGAGCGAGCTCCTGCTTGCCGCGGTGAAGGACTCCGATGAAGCGCGCACGGCCGTGCCGCGCCTGTTTGCGTCCATGGAGATCGCGTTCACCGAGGAGACGTTCCGGGGCCACGTATTGATGACGAGCGACCGGACCAGCTACGCCCTGCTCGACGACCTGCTGGTGGTGGCCAACACGCCGCGGCGGCTGCGCGCCTCCATCGAGGCCGAAGCGGACTTCGCCCCGTCCCTGGCCGACTCGCCGGCCTTCGCGGCCGCCATGCGTGAGGTTGCGAGCGATCACCTGGCGTCCCTGTACGTGGACCTGCCACGAGCGGTCGGCCTTGGGGAGGAGCGTCAGCTCGGAGGATTCGGTACCGCGGCCCTGGCGCTCACGGCGGAGGCCGACGGCCTGCACGTCGGCGGCCTGGCCGGGTTCACGGCAGAGGCCGCCAGCGAACATGCCCGCGCCGCGTTCGCGCTCGGCACGCAACGGTCCATCCTCGCCGACTGGATGCCGCGCACGACGAGCGCCGAGGTCGTCCTCTTCGGGGCAGCTCAGAGCTTCGAGGACCTGGAGGCGAACCTGACGGGCGATACGGCCGTCGCCCCCGCGATGGATGCGCTGCGCCAGGTCCGCGGGATTGCGGCGCTCGGGTTGGGGATCAACTTCGACCGCGACCTGCTGCCGCTCTTCGATGGCGAGGTGGCAGTGGCGCTGCGGAGCCTAGACGCGGACGGCTTCCACGGGCAGCTTCTGCTGCGTCCATCCGATGCTGACGGTGCCCAGACTGCGCTCGATCGGGTGCGATCTGCACTGGCCGATCGCGGGTCGGAAGTGACCACGAGCGAGGTGGCGGGCACCACGATCACCACGGTCGCAGTCCCGCAGATCGGCGACGTGTCGTATGCGTTGCTGGACGGCGCCGTCATCCTGGCTTCCGATCCGGCCGACGTCGCCGCGGTGCTGGAGGCGCATATTGCCGGCGACGCACTCGCCGGCGACGATCGCTACCGGGCGCCATTTGAGCTCGCCGGCGCGCGCGCCGGCAACGAATTCTGGGCCGACGTTCAGACCCTGGTCGATGCGCTGGCAGGCATCCTCGACCCCGGAGACGAACTTCGCGATATCCTCCACCAGATCGGCGAGCTTGCAATCAGCGCAACCGCCACCGACGATCGGCTGGAAATCAATGGTGTGCTGACCGTCAGATGAGATCAGAGACTTCGCATCGGCAGGCGACTGCCGTCACAAAAGCAGAGAGGTAGAGAACCTTTGGCAGTACGCATTCGGCTCTCACGCGTGGGAGCCACCAAGCGGCCGAGCTACCGGGTGGTGGTCATGGACAGCCGTCGCCCGCGCGATGGCCGCGCGCTGGAGATCCTCGGGTTCTACGACCCGCTGACCGAGCCGGCCACAGTCCAGATCGATGCCGAGCGCCTGGCCGCCTGGGTCGGTAAGGGGGCGCTGCCCTCAGACACGGTGGCAAGGCTGATCAAGCTCAATGGCAGCGCGCCAACCCCCGGAGCCCCGCCCGCGGCGAAACCCCCCGCTCCCAAGCCGAAGCGTTCTCGCAAGGCGGCAGCCGCTGCCGCGAAGTCCGAGGCTGCCGCTGAGGCGGCACCGGCGCCTGAATCTGCACCTGAAGACGTGGCCGCATCCGTGGAAGAGACTCCTCCTGCGGCCGAGGCTCCGCCGGCTGACGAGGAGGCCCCTGCGCAAGAGGGCCCGGCAGACGAGGGTCCACCGGCGGACCAGGGTGCCCCTGCGCAGGAGGCCCCTCCAGCTGAAGAAGCGGCTCCCGCGGAAGTGGTTGCGCCCGCGGAAGAGGCCAAAGAGTGAAGGCCTTTCTGGAGTACGTCGCCCGCTCGCTCGTCGACGACCCTGACGCCGTGGTGGTCGAGGTCAGCGAAGCCGATGACGAGGTCACCTTGACCCTCAAGGTGGGCGAGGGCGACATGGGCCGCATCATCGGCCGCGACGGTCGAATCGCGAATGCCATCCGCAGCCTTCTGCGGGTGATGGGCGCGCGCGACGGGCGGCATGTCGAGCTGGAGATCGTCGGCGACGACTGAGCGTCTCGCGATCGCGCGCGTGCTCGGCGCCAAGGGCCTCGCCGGCGCGATGCGCATCGAAGCCCTCACCGATCATCCTGAGCGGCTGGCCGCCGGCGCGTCGATCTGGATCGAGGACGAGACGAGCTCACGAACGATCCTCGAGGCCGGCTTTGGCGGTCGGGTTCCGGTGCTTCGACTCGAGGGAATCTCGGACCGCGCCGCGGCTGAGCAGCTGGTTGGCCGCTACCTGGAGGCGCTGGCTGAGCCTCTGCCGCCGGGCACGTACTACTGGCACCAGCTGATCGGTCTCGCGGCCGTCGACGAGCAGGGGAACGAGCTGGGGCACGTGGTGGAGATCTTCCGGGCCGGCGAGAACGAGGTGTACTGCATCGAAGGTCCCTCCGGCGAGCTGCTCATTCCCGCACTGCACGAGGTGGTTCGCTCGATCGATCTCGCGTCCGGGCGTATGGTCGTGCGATACGAGGCAGAGGAGGTCTGACCGATGGGAGATGAGCGGTCCGAGACTCTGCTGCGCTTCGATGTCGTCACGCTCTTCCCCGAGCTGTTCGACGCGCCACTGCGCACCTCGGTGATCGGCCGGGCGGTCGAGCGCGGCATCATCTCAGTGGCGCTTCACGACTTGCGTGCTCACGGCATCGGGCGGCATCGGGTGGTCGACGACGCTCCCTACGGTGGGGGAGCGGGGATGGTGATGCGCCCGGAGCCGCTCTTCGCGGCCATCGAGCCGCTGCGTGCGGATGGCGCACAGGTGATCCTGCTGGACCCGGCCGGCGAGCGCCTGACAGATCCGCTGGCCCGCGAGCTCGCCGCCGCGCGGCACATGGTCCTGGTCTGCGGCCGATATGAGGGGATCGACGAGCGGGCGCGCGCCCTGGCTGACCGCGAGGTCAGCATCGGCGATTACGTATTGACTGGTGGCGAGCTGCCCGCACTGGTCCTCATTGATGCGGTGGGTCGACTT
Source organism: Candidatus Limnocylindria bacterium (assembly GCA_046713375.1). Taxonomy (GTDB): domain Bacteria; phylum Chloroflexota; class Limnocylindria; order QHBO01; family QHBO01; genus CF-167. The sequence goes on along the minus strand of JBKKBV010000025.1, from coordinate 8,786 downwards.
GTCCCGGGCGTCATCGAGGCCGATTCGCACGAGTCCGACTCCTTCGCGGACGGCCTGCTCGAAGGACCCCACTACACCCGCCCCGAGCAGTTTCGGGATGCGGCGGTCCCGCCGGTTCTTCTGTCGGGGCATCATGCCGAGGTTGCGCGCTGGCGGCGCGTCGAGGCCCTTCGTCGCACGCTCGCCCGCCGCCCCGACCTCCTTACTGCTGCGCCGTTGTCGGATGAGGACCGGGCCATCGTGGAGGAGCTACGAGGATCGGCGGATTGAAACCGCGTCGGGCTGGGGAGCCAGCGCGTTCTCGGGACTCCGAAGGCGCTGCTATACTCCGTCCGGTCGCGGCCGCCGGTCGGTCGCGTTCGTCGCGTTCGCGCCGTTGCAGCGTGCCGCCGAGCCGATAATCCGCGGCTAATGCCGCGATAACGAGGTCTCCCGCAGGATGGATCCGATCAAGGAGCTTGAGCGCGAGCAGCTCCGCAGCGACGTCCCCGCGATCGCCCCGGGCGACACCGTCAAGGTGTCGGTCAAGGTCGTGGAGGGAAGCCGCGAGCGAATCCAGATCTTCGAGGGGACGGTCATGCGGCTGCGTGGTGGCGGTTTGAATCAGCGCATGACGGTGCGCCGCATCGCGTCCGGCGTCGGCGTCGAACGCACCTTCATGGTGCATGCGCCGCGTGTCGAGAAGATCGAGATCGTGCGGCATGGCGTGGCTCGCCGCGCCCAGCTCTACTTCCTGCGCGATCGGGTCGGAAAGTCAGCCACCCTGCGCGAGCGCCGACCCGGCCGCTGAGCCGGTGCCGGGTCTCCTCTACTCACCAACGCGCCGCGCAAAACGGCCGGCCCATCCTCCCCGTGACGCGCACATGCGGCACGAGCGCGAGCTGCGCCTCGCCGGATTCCGCCGCATCGCCGGCATCGACGAGGTAGGGCGCGGGTCGCTGGCCGGACCGGTCGTGGCCGCCGCGGTGGTCCTCCCGGATCGACATCGGATCAAGGGCCTGCGCGACAGCAAGGTGCTCAGCCGCGCGCGGCGCGAGGCGCTATACGAGCTGATCCTCGACCGTGCGGAGGGGGTCGGCGTTGGCTGCATGGAGGTCGAGGTGATCGACCGCATCAACATCCTGCAGGCCACCAAGCTCGCCATGCGCGAGGCCCTCGGACACTTGAGCCCGATGCCCGACCACCTGGTGATCGACGCTCTCAGCCTGCGCGAGGTCAGCCTTCCGCAGCGACCGATCATCGACGGCGACGCCATCAGCGCCTCGATCGCCGCGGCCAGCATCGTTGCCAAGGTGACCCGCGATCGGATCTGTGCTGAGCTCGACACCCGATATCCAGCCTACGGGTTCGCACGCAACAAGGGCTACGGCACACGACGCCACGTCGAGGCGCTGATCAACGAAGGCCCGTGTGAATGGCATCGCCGCTCGTTCGCGCCCCTGCGCCTGATGCTCGCCGGGGAGCAGCTCTCGCTTGAGATGCTCTTTGACAGTGTCGAATGGACGGAAGAGGAGCTGGACCCCGAGGACTAGGGAACATCGCCGCTCGCCTCCCGCCGAGGAGCGAACCTGGTGCCAGATCCGCGACATGCGCTTGGGGAGCGTGCCGAAGCGGCGACCGCCGCCTGGCTGCAGACGCGCGGCTGGACCATCCTCGCGCGCCGCTGGCGCTGCCCGGACGGCGAGCTCGATCTGGTCGCGCGGGATCTCGACGGGGTGCTGGTCGCGATCGAGGTCAAGGTCCGCCAGACGGGTCGCGCCGGCGATCCTCTGGAGAGCGTTGATCCACGTCGGCTCCGGCGCCTGCGCCGGGCCCTTGGCCGTTTCAGGTCGGAGGTGCCGGGCGCAGGAGGGGAAGGGCTTCGCGTCGACCTGGTGGCGCTTCGCCCTGGTGGACAGGGTCGGTGGCGACTCACCCATCAACGGGCCATCGATGCCTGGTGAGCGGTGGACGTTCAGCTGCCGAAGAGCTTCTCGAGCGCCAGGATCGAGGCAACGTACGGGCGAGTGACCGGATACACGCCATGCCGGTCCGCGGCGGTCTGGCCCTGGTAGTAGGCGGCCAGCGCCAGCGTGCGGTCGCCGTGGTATCGGTCGAGGTAATGGCGCAGGAGAACGACGCCGGCCTGCACGTTGGAGCGGGCGTCATACACGTGCACTCGGTGGCCGAGCATGGTCGCGGCGACCCAGTCGGCGGTTGCCGGGGTGAGCTGCATGACCCCCACCGCGCCGGCCTGACTGACGACGTTCGCCCGCCAGCCCGACTCCTGCCAGGCCACGGCCAGCGCAAGGGCCACCGGCACTCCCTGCGCCCTTGCCTCGGCGCGGATGATGTCGCCGATCTGGTTGCGCTTCGTCACGAGCGAGGCCATGGCGGCCGGCATCTCTCCCCTCACCGACGCAGCAGTGCCCCTGCCCGGGATGGTGAGCCGCTGGCCGACGCGCAGGAACGACGGGTTGACGATCCCGTTGGCCTTGGCGAGGGCCTTGATGGTCGAGCCGTAGCGATGCGCAATGCCGGTCAGGTTCTCGCCTCGCACCACGACGTGCACGACCTCTTCCGCCTTCGCGGCTGGGCCCACCGGTGCGGTGGGCGCAGATCCTGTGAGTCGGAGCCGCTGGCCGGCGTAGATGCGATTCCGATTGGCGATCCCGTTGAGCGCACGCAGCTGCGCGACCGTGACGCCGTGCTTCAGCGCGATCTCGCTGAGGGTGTCGCCCGGCTGGACGACCACCACCCGGTCGGTCGCCGCGGCGGGGACGGTGATCGCGCCACCGGCGATGACCGCCACCAGGGCGGCGATGCGAACCAGGGGCATGCGGGTCCGATGTGACATGCGATTGCGGCTCCTCCACGAAACAGGCAGCCGCATCGTCGCAGGCATCTCGACCCGGTCAAGGTACGAAGAGGGGTGCGGATTGGGGTACTTCGGTACCGTGTGCAGGGGTCTCGGGGGGCCTCGGAGGCCGGAGGGCGCCGGTGCTATACTGCCGTCCGGTCAACCGCGTGCTCACCCACGCGCGAACGCCGAACGATCCCATCACACACGCCCGCTGATCCCACGGTCCACGGTGCCCATCGCACGCGACGGGTCGACCGACGGGAGTTGAAGGCGAGCGGAGGAAAGAACCGGAGGAATACCCTTGGCTGCCGTCAGCATGAAGCAGCTCCTGGAGGCCGGCGTCCACTTCGGACACCAGACCCGGCGCTGGAATCCCAAGATGCGCGACTTCATCTTTGGAGAGCGCAACGGGATCCACATCATCGACCTCGCCCAGACGGTCACCCGCCTGGATGATGCCCTCGAGTTCGTGCGCGAGACGATTCGTCGCGGCGACTCGATCCTCTTCGTGGGCACGAAGAAGCAGGCCCAGGAGTCGGTCTCCCAGGAGGCCGAACGCTCCGGGCAGCACTACGTCAACAATCGCTGGTTGGGCGGGATGCTCACCAACTTCACGACCATCAAGCGCCGAATCCAGCGCCTCGAGGCGCTCGAGGCGCGGCGTGACGCCGGCGAGTTCGAACGCCTCACCAAGAAGGAAGCGGGGAAGCTCACCGAGGAGATCACCAAGCTGAACACGGCGCTGGGCGGGATTCGTCGCATGCGGCGCGTTCCGGGCGCCCTCTTCATCGTGGACCCTCACCGGGAGTCGATCGCCGTGCTCGAGGCCCGGCGCCTCGAGATCCCGATCGTGGCCATCACCGACACGAACTGCGACCCCGATCAGATCGACTGGGTGATCCCGGCCAACGACGACGCCATCCGATCGGTTCGGCTGATCTGCGCCAAGGTGGCTGATGCCGCGCTCGAGGCGCAGGCCGAGCGACAGGCCCGCCTCGACGAGGAATTCGAGCAGGCCGAGGCGCTGCCGCCGGTGGACGACGCGGCCCTGGTGGCCGATGCCGACTACAGTGCTGCGCTGGCCAGTGGCGAGGCGCTCGTCTTCGAGCCGGAGCCCGAAGAGGACGAGGAGGAGGAGCGCCGCGCGCGCGCCCGCCGAGCCGCCGAGGCCAGCGAGGAAGAGACCGACGAAGATCCGACGCTTGCCTGAAGCAGCATCGGTCCTGACAGGAAGGAACGAACCACACGCGATGATCAGACCCGAGGACGTGAAGAGCCTCCGTGAGCAGACGGGGGCCGGGATCATGGATTGCAAGCGCGCGCTCGAGGAGAGCGCCGGCGACGTCGATCAGGCTGTCGCCTGGCTCCGGGAGAAGGACCTCTCCACCGCCGCAAAGAAGGCAGGGCGCGAGGCGCGCGAGGGCGTCATCTCCAGCTATATCCACCACGGCGCGCGCCTGGGGGTGCTGCTGGAGCTGAACTGCGAGACCGATTTCGTGGCGCGCACCGACGATTTCCAGCAGCTCGCCCGCGAGTTGGCGATGCAGGTTGCCGGCCTGGCGCCGAGCTGGGTGAGCCGCGAAGACGTGCCCGCCGAGGTGCTCACCGAGCAGCGGCAGCAGTTTGCGGCGGAGGCGGAGCGCGACGGGCGCCCGGCGGACCGGGTTTCCGAGATCGTGGATGGCAAGCTCAACAAGTGGCTGGAATCGGTCTGCCTGCTGGAGATGCCCTTCCGCGACACCGAGAAGCGGGTCAGCGACCTGATCAGCGAGAAGATTGCCCTGCTGGGCGAGAATATCCGGGTTGCGCGCTTTGCGCGGATGGCGGTCGGCGAGACCGCGGAACGCGACGGCCAGGAGGCCGCCTAGATTGACCGATCCTGTCCGCGACATTGCGAGGCTGCCGCACCGGGTGCTCCTGAAGCTCTCGGGCGAGGCGCTGATGGGCGACCGCCAGTACGGGATCGACCCCGACGTCGTGCGCGGCATCGCTGCCCAGGTGGACGAGGCGCGCCGTGACGGGATCGAGGTGGCGGTCGTGGTCGGTGGCGGCAACATCTTCCGCGGCGTGGCGGCTGCCGCGTCGGGCATGGACCGGGCGACGGCCGATTACATGGGCATGCTCGCGACTGCCATGAACGGGCTGGCGCTTCAAGACGCGCTTGAGCAGGCGGAGTGTCCGACGCGTGTGATGAGCGCCATCGCCATGAACGAGATCGCCGAGCCGTACATCCGGCGGCGCGCCGTGCGGCACCTCGAGAAGGGCCGCGTGGTCGTGCTTGTCGCCGGAACCGGTAACCCGTACTTCACGACCGATACGGCGGCAACCTTGCGGGCCGTTGAGCTGGCGGCCGAGGTGATCCTGAAGGCGACCCGGGTCGATGGCGTGTACGACGCCGATCCCGAGAAGCACCCCGGTGCGACGCGCTTCGCCCAGATCGGCTATACCGAGCTCCTTGCCAGCCGGCTCGAGGCACTCGATGCCACGGCCGTGAGCCTGGCGATGGACAATGAGATGCCGATCGTGGTCTTCGACATGACGCAGCCGGGCAACATTCTGCGTGCGGTGCGAGGCGAGACGATCGGAACCCGCATCGGCGGGGAGGAGCGGTCGTGACCCACCCGGAGATCCTGGCGGCTGAGCCAAAGATGCAGCGATCGGTGGAGGCGATGGAACGCGACTTTGCGGGGATCCGCACGGGACGCGCATCGACCGCGCTGGTCGAGCGGATCCAGGTCGAGTACTACGGGACCCCGACCCCGCTGAACCAGATCGCCGGCATCAGCACGCCCGACCCGCACCTAATCGTGATCCAGCCGTGGGACCGATCGGTCCTGTCGGCGATCGAGCGAGCCCTCATCAAGAGCGACATCGGATTCACGCCCAACGTCGATGGAACCGTGGTCCGGCTCAGCGTGCCCCCGCTGACCGAGGATCGTCGCCGGGAGATGGTGAAGCAGGTGCGCAAGCGAGCGGAGGAGGCACGCGTTGAGCTCCGCGTCCACCGACGCGAGGTGGCGGATCACCTCAAGAAGGGCCACCGGGACGGGAGCCTCTCCGAGGACGAGGAGCGCCGCGAGCTTGAGGCTCTGCAGCGCCTGACCGACCGTTTCGTCGAGTTGGTGGATGCGCGTGGCGAGCGCAAAGAAGCGGAAGTGATGGAGGTCTGAGGCGCTGCCGCTCCGTGAGCATCCGCGACATGTCGCGATCATCATGGACGGCAACCGCCGCTGGGCCGCAGCGCGCGGCCTGCCGGCCATCGCCGGCCACGTCCAAGGGGTGGAGGCGATCCGTCCCATCGTCCGGGTCGCGCCCGACAAGGGGATCGAGGTCCTCTCTCTGTACGTCTTCAGTCGCGAGAACTGGCGGCGTCCCGATGACGAGGTGACCGGCCTGCTGGGTCTGATCGACGGGGCAGTCCGCCAGCACACCGACGAGCTCGTGGCACAGGGCGTTCGCGTCCGGGTCATCGGTCGGCTGCACGAGGCCCCGGCCGACATCGTGCGCTCCATCCGGGAGGCGGAGGAGCGGACCCGGGGCGGGGAGCGGATGGCGCTCAACATCGCCTTCAACTACGCCGGTCGCGCCGAGATCATCGATGCGACGCGCGCCATGATCGCCGCTGGGGTGCCCGCCCACGAGATCGACGAGGATCGCTTCGGCGAATACCTGTACACCGCTGGCCAGCCGGATCCGGACCTGATCGTCCGCACAGGCGGGGAGCAGCGCACCAGCAACTTCCTGCTGTGGCAGGGCGCATACGCCGAGCTCGTCTTTTCGGAGACCCTGTGGCCGGATTTTGCCGAGGCCGATCTCGATGCCGCGATCGAGGAGTTCGCACAACGTCAGCGCCGCTACGGCGCATGATGAGCCGATGCTCGCCACTCGGCTGATCAGCGCCGGCATCCTGGCGCCGATCGTCGTCGGCGTCGCTCTTCTCGGCGAGCCCTGGGTCTCCTCCCTGGTCGGGCTACTCGTCTTCCTCGCCATGGTCGAGCTGATCGCCTTGCTGGACGCCGGCGGCTTCGCGCCGCCACAGGTCGTCGCACTCGCGGCTGGCCTGCTCGTGGCGGGCGCCGGTCTCGTCGCCGCCAACCAGGCACTGGTGGGCGGACCGCTGGCTGTAATGCTGCGCGCCGCCGATCCCCCGGGCCTGGCAGCGGTTGCCTTTGCCGCGGCCGTGGTGGTGCTCGCGGTGGCCGGCTTCACACGTGCCGAGCCGCGGGACGGCTTCATGACGTGGGCGGTCACCTCGTTCGGCGTCGCCTACGTGGGACTGCTGGCCCCGTTCATCGTGGTGGTCGCTCACCTCGCGCCGGCCGGTGGTTCCGCCACCACACCCATCGGTGCACTCAACCTCCACGCCGGGACCGCCTGGATGCTCCTGCTCCTGCTCGTGGTGTGGGGATACGACTCGGGCGCCTACCTGACCGGGCGGTGGCTCGGACGACGGCGGCTGATCGACCACATCAGTCCCTCCAAGACGGTCGAGGGGCTGGTCGGGGGCCTGCTGGCCGCGACAGTCGCTGCCGGGGTGGGGGCGTGGCTGATCGCGCTCGACCCCTGGCAGCCGCTGCTGATCGGGCCGATGGTCGGGCTCGCCGCCCAGGCGGGCGACCTGGCCGAGTCGATGGTCAAGCGGGCCGCCGGCCGGAAGGAGTCCGGCTTCCTGGTGCCTGGGCACGGTGGCGTGCTCGACCGCATCGACTCGTTCCTCTTCGCCGCCCCGGTGCTGGTCGGCTACGCCCTGCTGGTCGCCGGCTTCAGCCTGTGACCGGGGTCGTCCTGCTCGGGTCCACCGGATCGATCGGACGGCAAACGCTCGAGGTGATCGCTGCGCAGGGCGACCACTTCTCCGTGGTCGGTCTGGCAGCCGGGCGCAGGAGTGACGAGTTCGCTGCCCAGCTGGCCGAATGGCCGACCGCACGAGCCTGGTGCAGCGATGGGCGCCCGCCCGACCTGGCTCGTGAACGGTGGGCCGGAGGTGGCCTCGAGGAGCTTGCGACCCTGGACGGCGCCGAGGTCGTCGTGGTCGCCACCACGGGCATGACGGCCCTCCCGGCGGTTCTTGGCGCACTGCGCAGCGGGCGACGGGTGGCCCTCGCCAACAAGGAGACGCTGGTCACCGGTGGCCACCTCGTCGAACGGTTGATGGCGGATCTCGGCGGCGATCCGCTGGAACGCCTGCGGCCCATCGATTCCGAGCATTCGGCCATCTGGCAGTGCCTCGCCGGCGAACGGCTCGAGGAGGTGGCGCGCCTGATCCTCACCGCTTCGGGTGGCCCCTTCCGGGATCGACCAGCGGGCGAACTCGAGGACGTGACCGTTGCCCAGGCACTCGCCCACCCGAACTGGCAGATGGGCCCAAAGATCACGATCGACTCGGCAACACTCGTCAACAAGGCCTTCGAGGCGATCGAGGCCAAATGGTTGTACCGGCTGCCGTACGATAGGATTCAAGCCGTGATCCACCCCCAGAGCGTGGTGCACTCGCTCGTCGAGTTCACCGACGGCTCTTTCAAGGCCCAGCTCGGGCTGCCCGACATGCGCCTCCCGATCCAGTACGCGCTGACCTACCCACGGCGCCTGCCATCGCCGGCACGCCACGCCGGACCGCAGGACTGGGGCACCCTGCAGTTCGAGGCCCTGGCACCGGGTCGATTTCCCGCCTATGACGCAGTCCGCGCCGCGGCGGCCGCGGGTGGCAATCGGGGAGCGATCCTCAACGCCGCCGACGAGGCGGCGGTGGCCGCCTTCCTGGCGGGGACGATCACCTTCCCGCGCATCGCCGGCGTCATCTCCGACGCGGTTGAGCGCTGGGGCGACCCCGCAGAGCCCGACCTCGATGGGATCGTGACGCTCGACGGGGAGGTGCGAGCCGCCCTCTCGGCGGAGCTCGGCCTGGGTGGGGCTGCCTGATGGACGTGCTCGGAACGATCCTCGC
>JBKKBV010000024.1:0-10614 GCA_046713375.1 Candidatus Limnocylindria bacterium | reverse complement strand
TGGTCGGGATCGCCAAGGTGCACCAGTACGGGATCATGTGCGCGCCCACCGTCGCCCAGTTCGCGGCACTCGAGGCGTTGCGCATCGGTGAGCCATTCGTGCTCGAGATGCAGGCCGAGTACGACCGGCGCCGGCAGCTGATGACCCGCCGGCTGAACCAGATGGGGCTGCTCTGCTTCGAGCCGCGTGGCGCCTTCTACTGCTTCCCGAACATCGCGCGCACCGGGATGGACGACGAGACGTTTGCCCAGGAGCTCCTGCGCGAGGAGCGTGTCGCGGTCGTCCCCGGAACCGCCTTTGGCCCATCCGGCGCCGATCACGTCCGCGTCTGCTACGCCACCTCGTACGAAGAGCTGGTCGAGGCGCTCGACCGGATCGAGCGGTTCGTCAAGGGCCACGCGTGACCGCATGGCGGCGTGTCGTCGAGGGATTCTCGGAGACCGCCGAAAACTACGCGCAGAGCATGGCCCCGTCGCTGCGCACCATGGCCGTCGTGGTCGTGCAGCGCGCCCGGCTGCGCCACGGGGATCGGATCCTGGACGCAGGCACCGGCACGGGCGTGGGTGCTGCAGCGGCAATGACCTCAGGTCGCGAGGTGGTCGGCGTGGACGCTGCCCCGGGCATGCTGGCCATCGCACGACGCGAGGTGCCCGGAGCGCGCTTCATCGAGGCCGATTTCGCGGAGCTGCCCTTCCCCGCCGGCTCCTTCGACGTCGTCATGTCGGTCCACGCGCTGCACTTTGCCGCAGACCCCGTCGCCACCCTGCGGGAATGGCGGCGCGTCACGACCGGCGGCGGGCGCCTCTCGCTGTCGGTGCCCGGCCCCCGCTCGGCGCTCTCCTTCCGCCTGTATGACCCGATCTACCGGCGTCATCGCCTGCAGCGCCGCGTGGAGGTGCCAACGCGCGGCAAGCTGCTGGCCTGGGCGCGGGCGGCGGGCTGGCGGCATGCCGCCGTCGAGGCCGATCCGGCCACCACCATTCGGCTGGCCGGACCAGACTCGTTCGAGCGCTGGATGCGCACCGGCTCTCGCTCGGTTGCCAGCCGCGCCCTCAGCGATGAGCGATTTGCGGCCCTCGCAGCCGATCTGCTGGCTGCCACGCCGGTCGACGGGGACGGCTTGCTTCACATCCCGTTCGGGACGCTCTACCTCACCGCCCGCACCCCGTAGCTCAGTGGGCGTGCTGCATGCAGGCCGTTGCCAATGGCAGTAGCGCCCACGGCGAGTGCTCGCCGCTAAACGCCGTCGATTCAGCAGTGAGCTCGATCTTCGGATCCTCTGCGATGAGCCGCCAGATCCACCGCGCCTCGACCTTGTCGTCGTGCTCCTCGACTTGGGCATCGGTCTGGAGGCGCAGGCCTTTGACGCTGGCCCATCGGTGGAGCTCGCCGCGAAGCGACCATGGCCCTTCCGGGTCGGCGCCGGTCGGCTGGTAGTGGTAGTCGAGCAGGCCGATGTCAGTCGCGATCAGGATCCGCAGCCTGCCGTTATCCGCGTTGAGGGTCACGTGCGCCGCAATCTCGGTGGCGCCCAGTTCGCCCAGGTGGTGCTGCAGGATGGCGCGTGATCGCCCCAGGGAGTCCCACTCACCGATCTTCATGAGGGGAGGATAGTCCCTGGGAGTGGGGTCGGGCTCAGCCACTGTCACGCTTGTTCGTGCTGTCGTGCAGCACGAATGCACGATCATCCCTGAGGCAGGCGAGACCGCGGGCGGCTGCCGCCGTCCCCAGACCGCGCCCCTACAATCGCGGCATGGCGGTGAGCACGAGATACGAGACGATCATCGGGATCGAGGTGCACGCCCAGCTACGCACCGAATCCAAGATGTTCTGCTCCTGCGCCACCGCGCCGCGGAACGGCGAGAAGGACGAGCCCAACACCCGCACCTGCCCGGTCTGCATGGCCCTGCCGGGAACGCTGCCGGTGATCAACCGGAAGGCCGTCGAGCTGGTGATGCTCACCGGGCTCGCACTCAACTGCGAGATCCAGACGGCCGCCGTCCGCTTCGAGCGCAAGAACTACTTCTACCCGGACCTGCCCAAGGGCTACCAGATCAGCCAGTACGCCCTGCCGCTGGCCGCCAATGGGCGCCTGGAGGTGCCCGTCCCCGCCGAGGAGACGAGCGTCAGCATCGGCATCACGCGGGCGCACCTCGAGGAGGACACCGCCCGCCTGCAGCACGGTGGCCGCGGCTACTCACTGCTCGATTTCAATCGGGCCGGGGTGCCCCTGATGGAGATCGTGACCGAGCCCGATGTCCGCAGCCCCGCCCAGGCGAGAGCCTACGGCGAGACCCTGCGCGACATCCTGCGCTACATCGGCGCCTCGGATGGCGACATGGAGACCGGCTCGATGCGGATCGAAGGCAATGTCAGCCTGAGACCGATCGGCACCGATGCCTTCGGCACCAAGGTCGAGGTCAAGAACCTGAACTCGTTCCGCTCGCTCGAGCGTGCCATGGAGTTCGAGGTTTCCCGGCAGGCCGCTGCCCTGGAGCGCGGCGAGCGCCTGGTACAGGAGACGCGCGGTTGGCACGAGACCGAGGGGCGGACCATGACTCAGCGCTCCAAGGAAGAGGCGAACGACTACCGCTACTTCCCCGAGCCCGATCTGCCCCCGCTGCGGCCGTCCGAGGAGTGGGTGGCGCAGCTCCGCGCCTCGATGCCCGAGCTTCCTGCCGCGCGACGCGCCCGATATGCCGACGGGCTGGGGCTCTCGGCGTACGACGCGGGCGTGCTGACCGCGGACCTTGCCCTGGCCGACTACTTCGACGCGGTCGTCGCGGCCGGGATTGCGGCCAAGACGGCCGCCAACTGGGTGACCAGTGAGTTCAGCCGCCTACTCAACCAGCACGCGGCCGAGGGGCTGCGGGCGTCCGGGGTTGCGCTGCGGCCAGAGGGTCTGGCTGAGCTCATCAGCGGGGTCGAGGACGGCAAGGTCTCGGCCGCGAACGCCAAGACGGTGCTGGCCGACGTCTTTGTGAGCGGCGAGTCGCCCTGGGTGGTGATCGAAAGCTTGGGGCTGCAGCAGGTGGGCGACGCCGAGAGCATCGGTGCCGAGATCGAGGCGGTTTTGGCCGAGTTCCCTGCGCAGGTCGCGGAGTATCGGGCCGGGAAGTCAGCCCTTTTTGGATTCCTGGTCGGTCAGGTCATAAAACGCACGGCCGGCCGCGCCGACGTTCGGCTGGTCAACGAGGAGCTCCACCGCCGCCTCGAGCGGTAAGGCTGCCAGAGGTGGTGGCGCGGCCAACGGTCAGTCGGCCAAGGCCGGCTGGACCGCCTCACTTCTCGCGCGGAGCGTGGCAGCGGCAATCCCCAAGAGAATCAGCCCGGCTCCGGCCAGCTGAATCTGGTCCAGCCGCTCCCCGAGCAGTGCGGCCGCGAGCAGGGCGCCGGAAATCGGGATCAGGAGCAGGAATGGCGCTGCCCGGCTGGCAGGCATGCGACGCAGCGTCGCGATCACCAGCACGTGGGGCAGGGCCGAGGCGGGCAGTGCCAGCCAGACCAATGCGGTCCAGCCCTGGAGCGACAGGTTGGGCAGCAACGCGCTCGCATCCACCAGGACCTGGAGCAGGGCAGAGACCAGCAGGCTGGACACGAGCAGCCAGAAGGCGACCGTGAGCGTCGGGAGGCGAGCGGGGTCCGCCCAGAGGCGCGCGAGTCCCAGGTACAGCGCGAACGAAAGCGCAGCGCCCAAGGCCACAAGGACGCCAAGGACCTCGACATGCGCACCGCCCGGCCGGGCCAGCAGGACCAGTCCCAGCGCTGCCACCGCCAGCGCGCCCAGCCCTCGCCGGCCGAGCGGCTCACGGAGCAGGAACGCGGCGACCGCCACCGCCTGCAATGGATAGGTGCCGATCACGAACGAGGTGATCGACGCTCCTGTGAGGAAGATCGCCAGGTTCATGCAGATCAGGAAGATGGCCCCGCCCAGCAGCGCCAGCACGGCCAGCCGGCCGCGGTCTTCCGGCGCCGGCCGCAGCCATCCGAACTCACCGCGCAACGCGGCGAAAACAGCCACGCCAAGAGCCGCGAGCAGCGTGCGCCACGCGGCGGCACCCAGCGGAGGCATCTCCTCCAGCAGCAGCCGCGTCACCGGGAAGGCGCTGCCCCACAGGATCGCCACCAGCACCATCAGGGCCTCCCCGGAGAGGGCGGTGCGGGTGAACGGCGAGCGCATCGGGCTAGAGTACGGCCAATGGGTCCAACAACCCCTGCCTTCGGTAGCGCATGGAGCGCGTCGCTCAGGCGCGGGAGCGAGAGTGAGGTCCGGCAGTGGCTCGACTTCGCGCTCGCCTGCGCGGACGCCGCTGACCCACTCGCTATGGGTGACTTCCGCCACGAGCTCGAGATCGCTACGAAGCCTGACGGAAGCTTCGTCACGGCCACGGACCGGGCGATCGAAGAGCTCGTCCGGGGACGGATCGCAGATCAGTTCCCTGGTCACGGTGCCCATGGCGAGGAGTTCGGCCTCGACAACGAAGCTGCTGACGTGCGCTGGTACGTCGATCCAATCGACGGCACGCACAACTTCGTCCGCGGCATTCCGCTCTTCGGGTTCCTCCTCGCCGTTGAGCGAGACGGTGAGCTCCAGGCGGGGGTCATGAGCGCGCCCGCCCTGGGACAACGGTGGTATGCGGCTCGAGGAATGGGCGCGTGGTCGCTCAGCAACATGCCCAGGGCAGTGCCACGGCGTCTCAAGGTTTCTACCATCGGCCGGGTTGGCGAAGCGCAGGTCCTGTTTCGGTCCGTGAACGACATGCACGACTCGCGGGTCTCGGCCGGATACGACCGCCTCATTCGCGAGGTCTGGCGCGAACGGGGTTTTGGAGACTTCTGGGGCTACGCGCTCGTCGCCGACGGCGCCGCCGAAGCGATGATGGAGCAGGGCCTCGGGCCCTGGGACCTCGCCGCCCCGTGGGTCGTGGTGGAGGAGGCGGGGGGAGCCGTCACCGACTTCGATGGCCGACGAAGCATGGCGGCCGGCGAGGGACTGGCCACAAACGGCACGATCCACGACGCAATCCTGGACCGTCTCCAGAAGGGCCAAAAAGATTGACCCGCTTGCCAGTTGTATGACATATTACAACCGTGGCGGGACGTTTCGCCCGGGTCATCCGGCGACCCTTGTTCCTCGAGGTACGCGATCGGATCCTGGAGACAGTCCGTTCGCGGTATGAAGCTGGCGATCGCCTTCCTTCCGAGCCTGACCTTGCCGAAGCGTTTGGGGTCAGCCGCCCGACGATTCGTGAGGTCCTGAGGAGCCTCGAGGGTGATGGGCTGGTCCGACGGGTACACGGTGTCGGAACCTTCGTCACCCGCAGCGAGCCCATCGTGTCAAGCCGGCTCGACGTCGACCTTGGCATCACTGAGGCTGTGTCGGCGGCTCATCGGCGCCTCGGTGTCCAGATCTTGCGCGTGGCGCGCGAACAAGCGCCCGCAGAGATCGCGGACCAGCTCAACGTTCCTTCCGGCGCAATCGTGCTGTGGATCGAGCGGGTCATCAAGGCAAATGACGTCCCGGCGGCGTACGCCATCGACGCGATTCCCGAGGAGATCCTGAGCGCCGCCGGAGATCCGGCGTATGTCGAGGGATCGGTCTACCGTTTTCTCGAGGTCGACTGCGGCCTCCAGCTCGTGGGGGGACTGGCCAAGGTCACGGCGGTCACCGCCAATCGCCGGTTGGCACGCCTGCTCGGCGTCCACCCCGGTGATGCCCTTCTCCGCATGGACCAGGTGGAGCGGACCGCTGATGGCCGCCCCGTCCTGTGTTCGTCCGAGCACTACGTCCCGCAGGTCCTGGACCTCACCGTTCGACGGACGCGGGAAACACATCGGCAACCCGCAGCCGGAGGGGCCATGGACTGACGCCGTCGCGCCCCATGGCCCGCCGCGTAGATCGCGACGGACCGGCTCTGGAAACTCAAGTGAGAGAGGGAGAAGAGAGTGACCTCGACACAAGTCCAGGCGCGCGAGATGGCGATGGATGACGATAGCGAACTCAGGTCATTCGGCTACGAGCCACAGCTCGACCGATCCATGGGCCTGTGGAGCTCGCTCTCGATCTCCATCTCCTGCATGTGTATCACGGCGGGGATCTTCACCGTCTTCGCCTATTCGCTCTCGACTGTCGGCCCCGCCTTCGTGTGGACCTGGCCGATCGTCGCGGTAGGCCAGATCCTCGTAACACTCGTCCTTGCTGAGCTAGCCGGGCGAATGCCCTTGAGCGGATACGCCTTTCAATGGACGAGCCGGTTACTCAACTCACACTACGGCTGGTTCGTGGGGTGGGCGGGCCTCATGGCCTTCACGCCGGGCTTCACCGGGCTGAACCTTGGGCTCGCCCCGATCCTGAGCAACCGTCTCGGGATCGAGATCACGCCGACGAACATGATGCTCGTCGCCGTGGCGCTGACGGTCACCCAGATGACGATCAACCTGGCCGGCGTCGCCATCGCATCGCGCATCAATAACGTGGCAGCGTTTACCGCTGAGCTGGCACTCTCCATCATCCTGACCGTGATCCTGCTGATCGTCGGCTTCGTGACGAATCCGGTCCAGGACATCGGCTTCCTCGGCACGAGCAGCGTCGGCGGCGCTGACTTCACGGTCGCGTTCCTGCTCTCCGGCCTTCTTGGCATCTGGGTACTCACCGGGCAGGAGGGCGCAGCCGACCTCGCCGAGGAGACCCAGGGCGCTCGACGCAACGTGCCTCGCGCCGTCCTGACGGCGATCATCCTCTCGTCGGTGATCGGGTTCTTCATGATCATCGCCCTGACGATCAACATCCCCGACCTGGCTGCAACGACGGCCGCCCCGGTCCCGATCGTGCACGTGCTCGAGAGCGCACTTGGCAGCACCGGCGCCCTGATCTTCGAGATCGTGGCGATGGTGGCGCTCTTCGCCGGCGGGCTCGCCAATATGGCCGCCTCAAGTCGGCTGATCTTCTCGCTCTCCCGGGATCGGATGCTCCCGGGCTCGTCGACGCTCTCCAGGGTGTCGAGCGCCAATCGCTCACCGTCCGGGGCGATCCTCGTCGCCGCGAGCCTGAGCATCATCCTTGTCGTCGTCGGGACGCTCATTGCGGCCCAGGCGATGACCTTGATCGTGGGCATGGCGTCCGTGGGCTACTACGCGGTGTACGGCCTGACGATCCTCGCGGCCATCATCGCGACGCGCCGCGGCGCACTTGGCGGCACGTCTACTTTCTCACTCGGCAACTGGGCCACCCCGATACGGTGGATCGCCTTCATCTGGACGGTCCTCGTGGTGCTCGAGCTCACCGTGCCGACCGCCAACCAGCAGACGGCGCTGATGGCAGGCGCCTTCTTCCTCATCGCCGCCGCCTGGTACATCCTCGTCCTGCGTGGGCGGCTGAACTCGGGCGACGCGGGGACGCCCACCTCGCCGGCCTCGGTCACCGCGGAAACCGTTCCCGAGCCTGTCTATGGGGGTTGACCGATACGATTTCTGCCGGCGGCGGGCGGTTCGTCCGCCGCCGACAGCCTCGCCAGAGGTAACCGATGCTTCCTGCCTCTCTTGAGCGCGCCATCCGGCCGGGCCTGACCAGCGCGACGCCGTACGACGCGCGGCACCATGACTTCGCGTGGAGCCACCCCGAGCTGGATCGGCTTATGTCGAACGAATGTCCGCTGCCCCCGCCTGCGGCCGTCATTGCCGCGGCACGCGCTGCGCTCGATGTGTGCAACCTGTACCCGAACTCGGGCCAGGACGTCCGCGCTGCGGCCGCCTCCTTCGCCGGGGTCGGTCCTGAGTACGTGATCCTGGGCAATGGCTCGACAGAGATCCTCGACGTCGTCACGCGCTCGTTCGTGGGGGATGGAGACGAGGTGGTCATCCACGTTCCGACGTACGCGTTCTTCGAGACCCAGGCGCGGATCAACGGCGGGCAGGCCGTCCTGGTGCCGCTCAAGGACGACTTCAGCTTCGATCCCGAGGCGATCGTTGCGGCGGTCACGCCACGGACGAAGGCGATCTTCCTGTGCAGCCCAAACAACCCAACCGGCAACAGCTGGTCGGTTGACGAGCTCCGTGCGGTCCTCGCCGCCGATATCCCCACCGTCGTGGACCAGGCCTACCTGGAGTGCGGCTACTCGACATCGTTCGCGCCGCTGGTGGTCGACCATCCGAACCTCATCGTGACGCGGACGCTGTCCAAGGCATTCGGCCTGGCGGCGCTGCGTATCGGCTACGGCGTCGCCCATCCGGCATTGATCGACACCCTGCTGCGAGTCCGAATTCCGTTCAGCATCAGCCTGGTCGCGCTCCGCGCCGGACTTGCGGCGCTCTCCAATCCTGAGGTCCTCGAGGAGCGGCGACGCTACATTAGCGACGAGCGCGATCGCGTTTACGAGGCGCTCGTCTCGATGCCGGGAATCCGGCCGCACCCTTCCGCCGGCAACTTCATCCTGGTCGACATCTCCGGCACGGGGCGGACGGCGACGGAGATCGTGGCCGATGCGCAGCAGGAAGGGGTATTGCTGCGCGCGATGACGGCGCATCGGCTCCAGGGGGCGTTCGTGCGCGTGACCATCGGAACCACCGAGCAGAATCTCAATTTCGTAAGGGTGTTTCGGCGCGCCATCGGCCTGCCCGTCGACGACACGGCGGCCTGAGCCATGCCCGCGACCCGGATCCTGGCGTTTGACGTCGGGACCAGCGGCGTCAAGGCCGCCCTGCTCGAGGATCGACGCATCGCTGCGTCAGTCGTCCGCAGCTACCGCTTGCAGATCGGAAGCGACGGGTGGGTCGAGCAGGACCTGGGCGAGATTCGTCGCGCGATGGCCAAGGCCTCCAGGGCCGTCCTGCGGGAACGTGGCGTCAAAGGCACTGGCATCGACGCGATCGCCGTCACCGCTCAGATGTTCAACCTCGTCCCCGTGGACGACGACGGTGAGCCGGTTCTACCCATGCTCAGCTGGCTTGACTCAAGGGCAGCGCCCCGCGCCACCGCGCTCGCTCATGAGGTGTCGCGAACCGAGCAATTTCGGCTGCTCGGCTCGGTCGTCACCGCCAAGGACCTCCTGCCCAAGATCCTGTGGCTCCGCGACGAGCGGCCCGAGCTCTACCGCCGGACACGCTGGCTCCTCGACTGCAAGGAGGCGATGGTCCTGCAGCTGACGGGCCGAGCCGTCATCGACCCGGCCGGCGCATCGGCCTTCCGGCTGGTCGATAGCGCCAGTGGGAACTGGTCGCCTGATGCCTGCCGGCGGCTGGGCGTCGATCCATCCCTCCTTCCGGAGGTTCGGCCGGCGGCCTCGATTGCCGGACCTCTGACGGAGACCGCCGCCCGGGAGCTTGGGATCGCCGCGGGCACGCCGGTCATCGTCGGCGCGGGCGACGTGCCGGCGAGCCAGCTTGGTGCCGGAGCGATCGCGCCCGGAGACGTGCATCTCAGCCTCGGCACCGCCGTGTACCTGGGCATCACGGTCGACGCTGCCCTGCGCGACCCTGCCGAGCAGCTCGGCGTGCTCGGCCACGCGATTCCTGACCGGTGGATCCTCTGGCTGGAGATCGCCACGGGTGGCGGCGCCCTCGCCTGGCTGCTGCGAACGATCGATGGCCGCCGGCGTGCTGCCGTCGACTATGCCGAGATTGATCGCATCGTCGCTGCCTGCGCGAACGAGATCGATGGGCTGCTCTTCGCTCCCTGGCTGAGCGGCGAGCGGGTGCCCGTCTTCGACGACCGCCTGCGTGGGGCGTTCGTCGGTCTTGGGCTCCATCACGGACGTGCCCATCTGCTGCGCGCGGTGATGGAAGGGGTCGCGTGCCAGATTCGCTGGGCGCGTGAATATGCCGAGGCTTACGGTCAGACGGTCGACGAGATCCGCGCGGTCGGCGGCGGAGCGATCGGAGGCGTGTGGGTGCAGATCATCACCGACATCCTCGGGACCGAGGTGCTTGCCGTGTCCGAGCCACAGGATGCCGGGGCGCGCGGCGTCGGCGCGCTGGGGCTCGTCGCAATAGGAGCTGAGAGCGACGTCGGTTTCCTGCGGGACGAGGTCGGGATCGAGCGAGCCTTCCGGCCGGCACCGGAGCGCCGGGTGGCCGCTGATGAGACGTATACCCGCTACCGTGCCCTCCATGCGGCCTTGAGTCCGCTCTTCCGTGCAAACGTGACCGCCGAGCGCGCTATCAGCGTGCCATGAGTTCCCGCGAAGACCTCATCGCCACCTATCTCGCCGACCTTGGGGACGATGCGCTCCAGGCCGCTGAGGCGTTCGCGACCGGTCAGTCGGTAGGGACCTGGGTGCCGGTGCCTGGGATCACGCCGGAGATGCTGTCCGAGCATGGCGCGCGAGTGGTCGAGGTCCGGCCGCTGGCCGATGGCGAGACCATCGGCGGCGAGCCGGCCGATGCGGCCGGGAACGACGATCGCCCAACATCGCGCCGCCCGTGGCTGCTGCGTGTGGCATTTCCGGTCGTCAACTTCGGGCCGCAGTTTCCGATGCTCTTCACAACCCTGTTGGGCAACGATCCGTCGACCTCGCTGACGGTCCGGTTGGTGGCGATCGACCTCCCGCCACCCTTCCTCGACGCTTTCGGCGGGCCGCGAGCGGGGATCGACGGGTGGCGACGCCTCACCGGCGTGAC
>JBKKBV010000023.1:0-6420 GCA_046713375.1 Candidatus Limnocylindria bacterium | reverse complement strand
AGGTTGAGGGCGTAGGTCTGCCCGTCCTGCGCCTCGTACTGGAGGCGCACGGCGCGGGCCTTGATGGTGATCCCCTTCTCGCGCTCCAGGTCCATGGAGTCGAGCACCTGGCTCGTCATCTGGCGAGGATCGATGGTGTGGGTCGCCTCCAGGAGCCGATCCGCCAGCGTGCTCTTGCCGTGGTCAATGTGCGCGACGATGCTGAAGTTGCGGGTGCGCTCCGGGGGGATCATCGGGCCGGAGTCTAGCCGAGACCGATGCTATACTCGCCCGACCACGGCGCCAGGCTTCGCCGGCGCTCTTTTCATTTCACCCGTCACCGCCGAGGACTATCTGTGGCACGAAAAGCTCGAACCTGGAAGGGCGCGCGCACGCCGCAGGCCCTGAAGCGCGTCCGCCAGTCGCTCCGCCGTCGCACCATCAACCAGCGAACTCGGAGCCATGCCAAGACCCTCGTTGTTCAGGCCAGCAACATTGCGCTGGGCCGCTCCGAGGGTGATGGCGCTGCCGCGGTGACCGCGGCCATCAGCGCGCTCGACAAGGCGGCCGAGAAGGGGATCATCCACCCCAACAACGCCGCTCGCCGCAAGAGCCGGCTGATGGCCAAGGCCAACGCCGCGCACCTGCTGGACGGAGCGGCGAGCGATGCCCCATCGGCACCCAAGAAGAAGTCGACCGCCACCAGGACCGCGCAGCGCAAGAAGGTTGCCGCCTCGAAGGCATCGAAGGCCGCCGCCGCCAAAGCCGCCGATCGACCGCGCACCGCCGCCGGCAAGGCCAAGGTCGCCGTGGTTCGAGCATCTCGCGAGACCGCAGCCGCCCGCAAACGCGCCAAGGCCGGTGGCGACGCCGAACCGGAGGCTCCTGCCGAGGCCTAGACCCGGCGCAGCTCCGCGCTCAGGTGCCACGTCATCGGCTGGTCCAGGGCTGACATCTCGACGTCGTAGCGGAACCGTGGCAGTCCCCGTGCCACTCGCCGAGCAGGAATGCGACTGGCGCACAGAGCGGGTGGAGCGGAGGCCCGGCCATGGCACGGCATCCTAGCGCGCTAGACTCAGCCCCCGATGGATGAGCCGCGATCCGGCCGCGTGGTCAGCGTCAACGTCAACGAGGGCGGCGTCCCCAAGCTGCCGGTCGCCGAGCAGTGGGTGGGTTCTTCGGGCCTGGCCGATGATCGCCACGTCGAGCCCCTGCCGATGCACGGCGGTGTTGACCAGGCCGTGTGCCTGTACTCGATGGAGGCCATCGGGCGCCTGGTGGCCGAGGGACACAACGCCTTCCCGGGTGCGTTCGGCGAGAACCTGACCCTCGAGGGGATCGAGCTGGATTCCATTGGGCCGGGAGACAAGGTCACCATCGGTGAGGGTGGGCTCGTGATCGAGATCACCTGGCACGCGCAGCCATGCCAGAAGCAGGCGCAATGGTTCTCTGATGGTCGATTCGCTCGGATCAGTGGCAAGACACACCCCGCCGAGGCACGCTGGTACGCGCGAGTGATCAGCAAGGGACCGGTGCGACCCGGAGACGCCGTCCGCTAACGGTCCCGGTCAGCGTGATCGCCGCACCTTCCAGATGTGCTCCATCGGCCATTTCCGCGCCCATTCGCGATCCTCGACGGTGCGGTAGGTGCTGACCGCATCGGCCTCCGGCCGGAGCTCGATCAGGTCCTCGATCTCGAAGCCATTGCTCCGGAAGAGGCGGATCCACTCGCCGTACGGCAGCTGGAACTCGACGTGCTGCGACTCGCCGACGTCCACGACGTTCAGCTCGTAGTAGTTGAGCCGGAGCTGATCGGTGACCTGCTCCGAGTCGGGCGGCCAGCAGATGTCGGCGATGGGGGTATGCATGCTGAACACGAGCAGGCCCGCGTCGCGCAGGAGGCGAGCCGCCTCGGGTACGGTGCGGCGTGGATCGGCGAAGACCATGGCGCCGTGGTCGCAGAAGATGAGGTCGAAGCTGGCGTCGGGGTACGGCACCGCCTCCGCGCTGGCATGGACCAGCGGGAATTCGACCGCTGCCTCGGCCATCAGCTCGCGGGCGTGCTCGAGCTGCCGCTCCGACAGGTCGAGGCCCACCGGCCGGGCTCCCCGCTTGGCCAATTCGATCGACCACTGAGCCGCTCCGCAGCCGAGCTCCAGCACATCCTTGCCTGCCACATCACCGAGCGCATGGACCTCGTCCTCGGGGATCTGCCACACGCCCCACGCCGCGCCGTGACGCGCAAGGTCAGGGCCGTGATCGGCCTGGTAGGTATCGGCAAGGTCGTTCCAGAAGGCCCGATTCCGTCGCGCGTGATCGGTCAGCGCGTCCATCAACCGGCCAGCGCCGCGAAGGCTCCGCGACCGGCGTACGCGGCGGCGGAACCCAGCTCCTCCTCGATCCGCAGCAGCCGGTTGTACTTGGCGATCCGCTCGCTGCGACTGACGCTGCCGGTCTTGATCTGCCCGGTCCCCAGCGCAACGACCAGGTCGGCAATGGTGGTGTCCTCGGTCTCACCCGAGCGGTGGCTGACGATCGCGCGCCAGCCTGCGGCCTGCGCCATCTCGACCGCCTCGCGCGTCTCGGTCAGGGTGCCGATCTGGTTGAGCTTGATCAGGATCGAATTTGCTGCCTTTTCCCGGATGGCGCGAGCGAGGCGCTGGGTGTTGGTCACCAGCAGGTCATCGCCCATCACCTGGATCCGGTCGCCCAGCTGCGCGGTGAGCGCGGTCCATCCCGCCCAGTCGTCCTCGGCCAGGCCGTCCTCCAGGCTAATGATCGGGTAACGGCCGACCCAGTCGGCCCAGAAGGTGACCACCTCGTCGCTCGAAAGGGTGCGCTTCTCGCGGGTGAGGACGTATCGCCCCTCGCTGTAGACCTCGGTCGCGGCGGGGTCGAGGGCGATCGCGATCTGCTCCCCCGGCCGGTACCCCGCACGATGGATGGCCTCGAGCACGACGCCGATCGCGGCCTCGTTGGTCGCCAGGCTTGGCGCGTAGCCGCCCTCGTCGCCGACGGTGGTGGCGAAGCCGCGCTCGTGCAGGAGCGCGCCGAGCGCGTGGAAGGTCTCGGCCGCCCAGCGCAGCGCCTCGGTGAAGGTCGAAGCGCCAAGTGGGGCGATCATGAACTCCTGAAAATCGGTCGAATCGACCGCGTGCTTGCCGCCGTTCAGGATGTTCACCAGCGGCACCGGCAGCACGTGCGCGGACGGACCACCCAGATACCGATACAGCGGCTGTTCTTCGGCTGCTGCTGCGGCGTGAGCCGCGGCCAGCGATACGCCGAGCAGCGCGTTCGCGCCCAGCCGCCCCTTGTTGGGTGAGCCGTCAAGGTCAATCAATGCGCGGTCGAGGCCTGGCTGGTCGAGCGCATCGCGGCCCGCAACCGCCGCGGAAATCTCCTCGTTGACGTTGCCGACCGCGCGCTGCACGCCCTTGCCGCCGTAGCGGGCCCTGTCGCCGTCCCGCAGCTCGACTGCCTCGTGGGCGCCGGTCGAGGCTCCGGACGGGACGATCGCGCGTCCCCAGGCACCGCCCGAAAGCCGCACCTCCACCTCGACGGTGGGATTGCCGCGGGAGTCAAGCACCTCGCGCCCGTGGACGGCGGAGATCGCCGTGTTCATCGGTCGGGCAGGGCCTCGACGCCGGGCAGCTGCTTGCCCTCGACGAACTCGAGCGAGGCGCCACCGCCGGTCGAGACGTGGCTCATCCGGTCGGTCAGGCCCAGCTTGTCGACCGCCGAAACCGAATCGCCACCGCCGACCACGGTGATCACCCCATCGGCCGTGCGCGACGCCACGTAGTTGGCGATCGCGTTGGTGCCATCGGCGAACTGGGCGATCTCGAAGATGCCCATCGGTCCATTCCAGAAGATGGTTCGCGCCTTGGCCAGGTGGGTCGTGTAGGCCTCCACCGTCTGGGGGCCGATGTCGACCACGATCCAGTCCTTCGGCACGCCACTGAGGGGCACGACCTGGCGCTGCGAGCGTGGGTGGATCTGGGCGGCGATCACCAGGTCGGTGGGGAGCATCAGGCGCACGCGCTTGCGCCGCGCCTCCGCCATGATCCGCTCGGCGTTGGCGAGCTGGTCGGTCTCGACCAGGCTCTTGCCCATGGCGTAGCCCTTGGCCGCCAGGAAGGTGTTGGCCATGCCGCCGCCGACCAGGACCGCCTGGCAGCGAGCCAGCAGCACCTCGAGCACCTCGAGCTTGCCGCTGATCTTGGCTCCGCCGATGATCGTGTGGAACGGCCTGGGAGGCTTGGCCAGCAGGTTGGAGAGGGCGGTCACCTCCTGCTCCAGCAGGAGCCCGGCCACGCTCGGCAGGAAGTGGGTGATCCCCTCTGTCGAGGCGTGGGCCCGATGCGCCGAGCCGAAGGCGTCGTCGACGTAGATCTCGGCCATGTCGGCCAGCGCCTTGGCGAAGCCGGGCTCATTGGCCTCCTCCTCGGCGTGGAAGCGCAGGTTCTCGAGCAGCAGCAGGTCGCCGGGACGCAGCTTGCCGATCGCCACCTGCACCCCAGGCCCGAGTGCATCGCCGGTCATCCGCACGTTGCGGCCCAGCAGCTGGCCCAGCCGATCCGCGACCGGCTTGAGGCGCAACGCGTCGTTGACCTTGCCCTTCGGCCGGCCGAGGTGACTGGCCAGGATCACCGCCGCGCCACGCTCGAGCAGATAGCGGATCGTGGGCAGGCTGGCGCGGATGCGTGTGTCGTCGGTGATGCGCCCGTCGTCGAGCGGCACGTTCAGGTCGGCGCGCAGGAAGACGCGCTTGCCTCGAACGTCGATATCCCGAACGGTCTGTTTGTTCATGCAGCTACAGCCGGGCGGCCATGAAGCTGGCGAGGTCCGCCACTCGACAGGAGTAGCCCCACTCGTTGTCGTACCAGGCGATCACCTTCAGCAGGTTGTCACCGACGACCATGGTCGAGAGGCTGTCGACGATGCTCGATCGCTCGTCGCCCTTGAAGTCCATGCTCACCAATGGCTCCGCGGTGAAGCCCAGCAGCCCCTTCATCGGCCCGTCCGCCGCAGCCTTCAGCGCTGCGTTGGCCGTCTCCGCGCTGACGGGGCGTGAGGTGATCGCCACGAAGTCGATGATGCTGACCGTGGCGGTCGGCACTCGCAGCGCGAAGCCGTCAAAGCGGCCCTTGAGCTCGGGGATCACCAGCGACAGGGCCTTGGCGGCACCGGTGGTGGTGGGGATGATGTTCTGGCCCGCGGATCGCGCCCTGCGCAGGTCCGGGTGGAAGACGTCGAGCACGTTCTGGTCGTTGGTGTACGAGTGGACGGTCGTCATCATCCCCCGCTCGATCCCGAACGAGTCCCAGACCACCTTGGCCGGCAGCGCCAGCCCGTTGGTGGTGCACGACGCGTTGCTGACGATGTGGTGCTTCTCCGGGTCGTAGACGCCCTCGTTCACGCCGAGCACCAGGGTCACGTCCTCGTTCTTGGAGGGAGCGCTGATGATGACCTTGCGTGCCCCGGCGTCGATGTGGGCGTGCGCCTTGGTGGCGTCGGTGAAGATGCCCGTCGACTCCACCACCAGCTCGACACCCAGGTCCTTCCACGGGAGGGCCGCGGGATCCCGCTCTGAGAACGCGCGAATCGGGTAGCCGTCGATGACGATGTCGCTGTCGGTGTGCGACACCTCGCCCGAATAGCGTCCGTAGGTCGAGTCGTACTTGAACAGGTGCGCATTCGTAGCGGTCGGGGCCAGGTCGTTGACGGCGACCACTTCGAGGCTGTCCGGGTGGCGCTCCAGGATGGCCTTAAGGGTTTGGCGGCCGATCCGGCCGAAGCCATTGATGCCGATGCGGGTCACTCGCGCTCCTTCGCATAGGACGGATCTGTCATTCGTTCATTCACGATCGGCAGCAGGCCGATGAGCGACACGTCGCCGGCGAACTGCGTCATCTCGAGCCGCACCCGTCGCGCCGGAGCCGGGAATGCGCGGCGGTCGATCTCGGCACGAATCGCGCTCGGCAGCTCCGGGCGATTGCAGCCGATGCTCCCGCCCAGCACGATCACCTCAGGGTTCAGGGCGTTGACGAGGCTCGCGCACATGGCGCCGATCGCGACCCAGGCGCGGTCAAGGACCCGCCGGCAGGCGGCATCCCCCTCGTCCGCTGCGCGTGCCACCAGCGCGGCGTCCACCTCCGCGTCAGCGGCGAGGGCTGCCAGGCCCGGCGCCTCGCCACTCTTCAGCAGGGCGCGTCCTTCTCGCGCGATGGCCCTGCCGGAGCCGATCGCCTCGGCGTGGCCGGGCTGGCCGTCGCCGCACAGCGGACCGTCGACATCGATCGTCATGTGCCCGATCTCGCCGGCGGTACCGTCCTTGCCGATCAACGGGCGACCATCAATCACCACGCCTCCGCCGATGCCGGTCGAGACGGTCACGTAGATCACGTCATCGGCGCCCTTGCCGGCACCGTAGCGCCACTC
>JBKKBV010000022.1:0-3871 GCA_046713375.1 Candidatus Limnocylindria bacterium | reverse complement strand
GGGCAATGCCGCGGCCGCTGCGGACGCATTCCGGCGCGAACGACGCCTGTGGCAGGAGCTCAGCGCACCATACGAGACTGCGCGCGCCAGGGTCAGCCTGGGCGAGGCACTGCTGACCGGCGGGCGCAGCGAGGGTGCCATCATGGAGCTGCGCTCGGCCGCCGCCACGTTCGAGCAATTGAAAGCGAAGCCGGACCTTGAGCGCACCCGGGCCATCCTGGATCGGGCAGCCGGCAGCCCCCAACTCACGCCGCCGCCCACGAGGGCGCACAAGGTTTTCATGTTCACCGACGTGGTGCGCTTGACCGACCTGATCGAGGCGATCGGTGACGAGGCATGGGAGAGCCTGGGTCGCTGGCACGACCAGATCATCCGGCACCTGGTGATCGAGCACGGCGGCGAGATCGTGGACCAGGCCGGGGACGGATTTTTCATCGCGTTTGACGACCCGGATCGTGCCATCGCCTGCGCGATGGACATCCGACGCACGATGCGCGACCACCGCCGGGACCACGGCTTCGCACCGGCGCTGCGGATTGGCCTGCATTCCGCAGAGGTGAGTCGAACCACTGCCGGTTACAAGGGACGGGGGGTGCACATCGCCGCCCGCATCGCCGCACTGGCCGGCGCCGACGAGATCCTGGCAAGTGCGGACGTGCTCGCTGCAACCCAGTCCAGTATCCCGCACGGTCCGAGCCGCATTGAGCAGCTGAAGGGCATCCGCCAGCCGATGAGCATCGCCCCGATCCTGTGAAACGGCCGGGATTTACTTCACCTGGGTCATCCGCATGACATCGAGGAGACGGTCGAGGTCCTCCAGGCTGACCTTGCCGGAATCGACGTGGCCCCGCTCGATGACGACCTGGCGGATGCTCTTTCGCTCGGTGGAAGCCTGCTTGGCGATGCTTGCAACCTCCTCGTAACCGAGGACGGGAGCCAGGGCCGTCGCCACCGAAGGTGACCCCTCCGCAAACTCCCGGGCGCGTGCCTCGTCAGCGGCGATGCCGCTGACGCATCGGTCTGCAAACAGGACCGATGCAGATGCCAGCAACCGGATCGACTCCAGGAGGTTGCGCGAGAGCATGGGCAGCATGATGTTGAGCTCGAAGTTGCCGGCCGCGCCGCCGAATGCGATCGCCGCGTCGTTTCCGATGACCTGCGCGCAGACCATGGAGAGCGCCTCGGGGATGACCGGGTTCACCTTGCCGGGCATGATCGAGGAGCCCGGCTGGAGGTCGGGAAGGTGGATCTCCGCCAGCCCGGCACGTGGACCGGAGCCCATCCAGCGGATGTCCGTCGCAATCTTGTACAGGCCGATGGCGATGGTCCGCAGCTGGCCGCTCAGCTCCACCAGGCCGTCGCGCGCGCCCTGTGCCTCGAAGTGGTTGCGGGCCTCGGTGAGTGGGAGCCCCGTCGCCTCGGCCAGCTCCTTGATAACCGCCGCGGCGAACCCAGCCGGGGCGTTGATGCCGGTGCCGACCGCGGTCCCACCCAGGGCCAGCTCCGCCAAGCGGGGCAGCGTCGCCTCGAGCCGCTCGATGCCGTAGCGGACCTGAGCGGCATAGCCGCCGAACTCCTGGCCCAGGGTCATCGGTGTGGCGTCCATGAGATGGGTGCGCCCCGCCTTCACCACGTGGGCGAATTCGCGCTCCTTGCCCTCAAGTGCCAGTGCGAGGTGGGTGAGCGCAGGGATGAGGGAGGTGACCACGCCGTCGGTTACCGCGAGGTGGATGGCGGATGGGATGACGTCGTTGCTCGACTGACTGGCGTTGACCTGGTCGTTGGGGTGGACCGGCCGCCCCAGCCGCTCGGCGGCGAGGTTGGCGATCACCTCGTTGGCGTTCATGTTTGACGACGTGCCGGAGCCAGTCTGGGACACATCGATCGGGAAATGGTCGTCCCATCCCCCATCCGCAACTTCCAGGGCGGCTGCGCGGATGGCCTCCGCGGTCTCGGCGTCCAGGACCGCGAGCGCCGCGTTGGCGCCTGCGGCCGCGGCCTTGATCCGACCCAGCGCGTGGATCAGCTCGGGATCGATGCGCTGGCCGCTGATCGGGAAGTTCTCGACCGCCCGCTGTGTGGTGGCTCCCCAGCGCGCTCCGGCGGGAACATGCACGTCGCCCATCGAGTCGTGCTCGACCCGGTCGTCGGTCATCGGTTGAAGTCCTGCGCGCGCTCCACCTCGACGAAGCGGATGACCGGCGGGATCAGGTAGGGCAAGAGGCCTTTGTTGAGGTCGTCCAGGATCAATTGACATCGGGCCACCAGCTCGGTCAGGACGAGCCCCTGGTGCGTGGGCTCGTACTTCCGCAGCTTCGTCAGTCCCTCGGCCAGCTTGTTCCGCGCTCCGCGGCCATTCCGTCGCTGGAGGTGCAGGAGCCCTGCGGCAAGCATGATCATGCCCTGGTAGAAGTCGCGCTCTTCCTCCTCGGCCGCGCGCCACAGCGTCTCCCACGCCTCGTGGGCATGCCAGTAGCGGAGCCCGTTGAAGAGCGCCACTCCCCGATGGAGCAGCTCGTGCTGCTCTTTTGGATCGAGCGGTGGAGTGCGGCCCCTCGGCAGCGCTGGCTCGGCTGGCATGGACCTTGTTGCGGCGGCGGGGGACACGGGCTTGCGCGGGCGCTTGGCTCGGGCGGGCGCGGGCTTCGTCTTCGGCTCAGCCATCGGCCCGATGATAGCGGCCGCCACGATCGAGGAAGATACGGGAGATGCCACTCAGCGGCGAATACCAACCGGGTACCTCCTCGTGGTCGCGCAAGCACATCGAGGAGTACGAGGCGACGAACGGCCAGAAGGCCAGCGACATGCGCGGCCAGCCCGTTGTCGTGCTGACGACGGTCGGCGCGAAGACCGGCAAGCTCCGCAAGACGGCGCTCATGCGCGTCGAGCACGACGGTGTCTACGCGGCGGTGGCCTCTCTCGGCGGCGCTGCGCGGAACCCGAAGTGGTACTACAACCTCAAGGAGAACCCGCACGTCGAGCTGCAGGATCGCGCCGTCAAGCGCGACTACCTGGCGCACGAGGCCGTGGGCGAGGAGAAGGTCGCCTGGTGGGCGCGAGCTGTGGATGCGTTCCCCGATTACGCCGGCTACCAGAAGAAGACCAAGCGACAGATTCCGGTCTTCGTGCTCGAACCGATGGAGTAGTCAGCGGCCAAATGCTCGGCCTCTCCACGCCGCGTTCACAATCTGCGCACAACTAGCCGCCAGCCTGACTCTCATCGGATCCAGCGAGGATCCACACATGGGAGAGTCAATTCAGATGGTCTTCTTCAGATTCGTTGCCGCCCTGATCCTGGTTGGTCTGTTGGCGGTGGTCGGGTTCAACGTCTACAACGCGGGGGTCTCCGCCGGGATCGCATCCGACGTCGGCAACGCGATCGCATCCGGGGCGCCGGTCCCCGCCGGCTACTACTACGGCCCGTACGCCGGAGGGCCGTGGCACGGCTTCGGGTTCGGCGGGTTCCTGCTCGGGCTCCTGTTCCTGTCTTCATCCCGCGAGTATCGCGGACTCGTTCCTTGCTACGCGGGTTCGGCCTGCGGTTCGGCGATGCCCTCCAGGACCCGGCGCCTCATGATCGGCGGATGTGGGCCACAGGGCGAGCGTAAGGCTCAGGACGGGACGATAAACCATTCCCGAGTAGCACCCCATCGTCACCTGGGACCGGCTGGCGGAGATCTGCGGACAGTTCGTGTACTAGGCGGCGGCACCTGACCGAGGCCTACCCAGTCTTGCGATCGCTTCGTCGGTCGATACGACATCGGCGAATTCGTCGTGGAGGCTCGCGAGACTCGTGCGGTGGATCAGGTCGGCGGGGAAGACCTCTCCGTCCGGTCCTTCGCGATCGAAGGTTGCACACGAATCGCCGACG
>JBKKBV010000021.1:0-8572 GCA_046713375.1 Candidatus Limnocylindria bacterium | reverse complement strand
GTGTGGTGACCTCGACGCTCAGCTCCCGCGGACCGGTGCGCCGCGCCCGCTCGGATGCATCCATCAGGTCGCGGGGATCGGTTCCGGTTCCGCGTAGGGGATGAGGGCCTCGCGTCGAGTCGGATCGACGCGCAGCAACGCGATCCCCGCTCCCACCAGGAAGAGCACCGCGACGCCCATCGCCGCGCGTGGTCCGTTCGCATCGTTCAGCTCGCTGACCCGGTCGAGCACCAGGCCGGCAACGATCAGGAAGACCGGCCCGGCGGCGGCGGTGCCGGCGTTCAGGATGCCCATGTAGCGTCCGGTCGTCTCCTTGGGGATGACATCGGTCATGAGAGCCCAGTCGACGGAGAGGAAGATCCCCACCCCGATGCCGAAGGGCACGAAGGCGGCGATGGCCAGCCAGGGGGACGGCGAGAGGGCGACCAACAGCATGCCAGCCGATCCGATGGCGCAGGCAGCCCAGATCATCGGCCGACGCCCAAACCGGTCCGAGAGTCGCGCGCCGGGAAAGGCGGCCGCAGCCGTGGTGATGCCAACCACCAGCGTGCCGAGGAAGACAAGGGATCCGGCTTCGGTCTCAGGAAGGCCATGGGTGCGCTGGAAGTAGAAGAGCGCCAGGGTGGTGGCATTCACGGCGCCCAGGAAGAGGAGGCGCACGAGGAGCAGCCACAGCACGTTCGACTCCTTGAGGATGTCCGTGCCCCAGGCCGACCCGGCGACCTTCAGCCACGAACCGGGCCGCGGCGGTGCGCCTGAACCCTCCCGTACGGACGCCACGAGCACCATGGCGGTCGCCAGCTCGATCAGCCCCAGCCCGATCGTGGCCAGCACGAGGCTCCCGCCCAGCCCAAGGGTGGCGACGCCCACGCCTGCGATCTGACCCATCACGATCATCACGCCCATCAGGCCGCTCGCGGTCGCGACCTGCTTGGCGGGCACCAGGTCCGGCACGTAGCCCTGGAACGGGCCCTGCGCGAAATTCGAGCTGAACTGGAGGAGGACCAGGAAGACGAGGAGCATCAGGAACGTCTCTGACAGCGCCAGCCCGATCAGGAACACGACGTCGAGCGTCGCGCCGATCACGATGTATGGCTTCCGCCGTCCCCAGCGCGTTACGGTGTAGTCGCTGATCATCCCGATCGTCGGCTGGACCACGATCGCCATCAGCACCGCCACGCCGCTGATGACCGCCAGGAGGAAGCCGGCGTTCGCCTTGTCGATGTCCTCGATGCGAGACGGCAGGATGATGTTGCCCAGCCCGCCCCAGATGGTGAGGATGCCGAACCAGTAGATCGACAGCTTCAGCAGGTGCGAGAAGGGGAGGAGCGGTCGCTCTGAGGCGGTGCCGGGGCTGGGGGCGGCGTGGCTCATGGGGTCCCTCGGTTGAGTCGCTGCACGATACGCCGCGCGCGTGGCGTTGACCACAGGTTTCCACATCGCCGCGGCGGTCGCGTCCGAGCTCCCGGGGTATCATCCGCCGCGTGATCGACCCGATCGCCCTGCAGTTGGGGCCGCTCTCCATCCACTGGTACGGGATCATCATGGCCACCGCCATCCTGGCCGCCGCGTGGCTGGGAACCAGCGAAGCGCGGCGCCGAGGCGAGAACCCGGAGATCGGCTGGTCGATGCTGCTGTGGGCGATCGCCGGTGGCGTGATCGGCGCTCGCCTCTACCACGTCATCCACCAGTGGGACTTCTATTCCGCAAATCCGTCGCTCATCCCGGCTGTCTGGAACGGCGGCTTGGGGATCCCCGGTGCAGTGGCCGGTGGCGTGGCGGCGGTCTGGGCCTACACCCGCCTGCGTGGCCTGCCGACCGGCCGCTGGTTCGATTGCTTCGTCATGGCGCTGCCACTCGGACAGGCGATCGGACGCCTCGGCAACTTCGTCAACCAGGAGCTGTACGGCCCACCAAGCGACCTGCCGTGGGGAATCCCGATCTCGGCCGCCCATCGCGTGCCGGAGTGGATGAACCTCAACCTCTACCCCGAGGCCACCACCCGCTTCCATCCGCTGTTTGCGTACGAGGCGATCGCCAGCCTGCTGACGCTGGGTGCCATGATCTGGATCAGCCGTCGCTTCGCGTCGCGGCTGTACGACGGCGACATGCTCCTCATCTACATCATCTTCTACGGAGCCGTGCGCTCCTATCTCGAGACCTTCCGCGTGCAGAACTGGCTGATCGCCGGCCTCCCGACCGCCACCTGGCTGGGGCTCGGCGGCCTGGTCCTGGCGGGAGGCTTCCTGTACCTGCGCCACGCTCGTGGCTGGGGGACGCCGGGTGCCTGGATCCCGCAGGCCGAAGCCCAGAAGCGGGAGGCGCAGAAGAGCGAGCCGTCGCCGGAGGTTCAGCCTGGCTGACCGGAGGGGCATCCTGCCCGATGTGACCGCCGCTATCGGCGGCACGCCCCTGGTTGCTCTCTATAGGCTGGCGGCCGGACTCGCGCCGAGGCTGGTGGCCAAGCTCGAGCACATGAACCCCGGCGGATCGGTCAAGGATCGCATCGCCCTGCCGATGATCGAAGCAGCCGAGCGGGCAGGCCTGCTGAAACCCGGCGGCGTGATCGTTGAGCCGACCAGCGGCAATACCGGCGTGGGGCTGGCGATGGCAGCCGCTGTGAAGGGCTATCGGTGCATCTTCGTGATGGCCGACAAGCAGTCCGAGGAGAAGCGGGCGCTACTGCGCGCGTACGGCGCAGAAGTGGTCATCTGCCCCACTGATGTCGCGCCGGACGATGAGCGCAGCTACTACCGCGTCAGCGACCGGATGGCACGCGAGATCCCCAACGCCTGGAAGCCGGACCAGTACACGAACTCCGGCAACCCACAGGCGCATTACGCCACGACAGGGCCTGAGATCTGGGAGGCGACCGAGGGTCGCATCACACACTTCGTGGCGGGGGTGGGGACAGGCGGCACGGTCAGTGGCGCCGGGCGATACCTCCACGAACAGAATGCTGCGGTTGTCGTGGTTGGCGCCGACCCGGCGGGGAGCGTCTTCTCCGGCGGTGACGCCCAGCCGTACCTGACCGAGGGGGTCGGCGAGGATTTCTGGCCCGCCACCTACGACACCGGGATCTGCGACTTGATCGTCCAGGTCTCGGACCGGGATGCTTTCCTCACCGCGCGCCAGGCAACCAGGGCGGAGGGGATCCTGTTCGGGCAGTCGGGTGGCATGGCGCTCTGGTCCGCCCTCCAGGTGGCCCGATCAGTCGATGACCCCGATGCGCTGTTTGTCGTCCTGGTGCCTGACAGCGGACGCAATTACCTGGCCAAGCTCTACAACGACGCCTGGCTGCACGAGGTCGGGCTAATAGGCGCCGATGAGCAGGTCGTCGACTACGACTGGCGCGCGACCGAGGCGAACGTCGTCGTGCGGCGCGAACCTCCGGCAGACTAGGCCGAGCCCGAGGCCCCCCATCGGGACCCCGGGCTGGGTTCGCAGGCGCTCGCGGTTACCGATCCCCGGACATGGCCTGGGGGTTGCAGAACGAGGCGCCGGGCGGGATGTTCAGCCCAAAGTGGAAGCCGGGTCCGGGTCCACCCGGTTGCGCGGCGCCGCCGGCGGCGTTGAGGCCGGTGGGTGGCCAGTCGATGCCGGGACCTCCGAGCAGCTCGCTGCCGACACCGGTCACGTAGTCAGCGAGGATGTGGTATCCGTGGGGATACCCTTCGAATAGCTCGCTGCAGGTCGGCTTGCCTGCCGCACTGGCGGCGCCAGCCACGGCGATCGTCAGGGCCGAGGCCGCCAGGGCGGCCGTCATGAGTCGCTTCACGGTAAGTCTCCTCTCGTTGGATGCATACGGGATCGGCGATGACGCGGGTCAGTCACTGCCCCTCGACCACCGGATAGATGGAATCGGCCACCAGGCCATGCGCCTCGCGGTGCACGCGGTTGGCGGCATCCGCATCGGGCGCATCGACCAGGCAGTAGATCTTCCCGTCGGCCTCGTTGACCCAGTAGCGCAGGTAGCGCACGCCGTAGCGGTCCTGGGTCTTGAGGTCGGCCATGTGGGCCTGGGCGACGGCGTCGGTGGTGACACCGCCATCGATGTTGTGGGTGTCCATGAAGAGCATGTGGCTCCTCCTTTCGCAAGGAGGATCCGGCCAGCGGCCCGGGATGACATCGGGCGAACGCCCTAGATTGGGTGAGCAGGGCTCCCTATCTTGGCGCGGTAGTACCGGCGGCCAGGCGAGCGGCGACCTCGGCCCGACGGCGCACGCCGAGCTTGCCGAGGATGGCCGAAACGTGGTGCCCGACCGTCTTGCCGGAGACCACGAGGCGCTCCGCGATCTCGTGGTTGGATAGGCCGGCGGCGACCAGCTCGGCGATCTCTGCCTCGCGTTCGGTCAGCCCTGCGGCGTTCGCCGCCGTCGTCTGGCGTGGACCTCGTGGCACCGGTGCCCCGAGCTTGCGCAGACGCTGAGCGACCTTTGGCAGGACCGCCACTGCTCCCAGCCCCGCCAGGATGTCGTGCGCTTCCCGCACAGCGGCCGGGTCATCGGCGTCGAGGAGTGCGAGCGCGCTCTCGTACATGTTGTCCCGCTCGCGCCAATCGGCGGCGGCGCCGCGCCAGTCGCCCGCCAGCGCGAGTGAATGTGGTCCGGCAACGTTGGCAAGGTCAGGCAGTTCGGCGCCCGACCGCTGCAGCCAGCGGGCAATCTCTGCCGAGACCCAAGGGTCGCGGTGCTCGATCGCCGCGTCCAGGAGTTCGCGCATCTGCGGCACCAGCGGCGCGAGGCCATCGCTCAGCCAGGCGATCTCCAGCCTGGGGGTGAGACCTATCCAGGTGCGATACAGATCGTGCGTCCCGGATACCAGCTCGGCCGCCCGCTTCGCGAACGACTCCGCGTCGGGATCGCCGCGTCGCGCCGCGAGGCGCCCCAGGACGGTGTTGGCGACCGATGCGTCAAGCGGATCCAGCCCGTCGCCCACCTGCACCGCGTTATGTGCTGCGGCCTCGGCCTCGTCCCAGCGGCCGAGGCTCAGCAGGATGTCCGCCATATTGGAGTCGATGTTGCAGCTGAGCACCTCAGTGCTCGCCGCGAAGTGCGCCAGCTCGTCGAAGGCCGCCTCGGCACGATGCAGGTGCTGAAGACCTGCCGCGCTCGCGGCCAGGTTGAAGAGCGCGCGGTAGACCTCGAACCACAGCCCCTGGGCTCGCGCGAGTGCCAGGCTCCGTTCGAGCATCGCGAAGCCTTCCTCCCGACCGAGCTGGAGCTCGCCGCAGCCGATGTTATTGAGCGCGTTGACTCGTGCCTCGTCATCGTCCAGGTGGGCGGCCATTGCCAGTGAGCGCTCTGCCCAAGCGATCGCCTCCTCAGAGCGAGCCTCCAGCATCAACTGCGTGGACAGCCCGCCGTATGCCATCGCGAGCTCGTGGCTCTCGCCGAGCGGCTCGAGGATCGCGACCGCTTCTTCGGCGAGAGCCATGGCCCGCGGAAAGTCCGCCCGCCACATGGCGGATCGCGAAATCCGTCGCATCAGGTCGCCGACAAGGCGCGGGTCTTCTCCATTCGCTCGGCGAAGGGCGAGGGCCTCCATCCACGCCTCGTCCGCCTCGACCCCGTTGGCGATCACCATTTCGGCATCGCCCAGCTGCTCGAGCAGGTCGGTTCGCCGATCGTCCGGCTGGGTGGCAAAGTGCAGAGATCGCCTGAGCTGGGCGATCCCCGCGCGGAACGCACCGTTGTCGATCGCCAGCCGAGCAGCCTGGGGGGCGAACTCGAGCACCGCCGCACCATCGGCCGCCCCTTCCGCGTGATGCGCCAGCCGGGCGGAATCGGTCACCCCGGCGCGACGGAGGGCAGCCAGCGCCGACCGATGCAGGCCGATGGCCCGGATGGCGGGCAGGTCCTCGAGCACCGCGACCCGCGCCAGCTCGTGCCGGAAGGAGATGCCATCCGCATCATGCAACACCAGCCCGGCCGCGATGGCGTCGTCGATCCCCGGCAGTTCTTCGCCCGCAACGGCTGCCAGCAACCACGGCTCGGTTCGTGAACCCAGAATCGCGGCCGCGTCCAGTGCGGCGCGCCCTCGGTCGTCGAGCTCCGCGATCCGACCACGGATCAGGTCCCGGATCGAGCGCGGCACGGTCGTGTCGCTCGATGCAAGCATCTCCGAGGCGAAGAACGGGTTGCCGCTGGTCAGCCGATACAGCTCGTCAGGGTCGACTGATGATCCGGCCGCCATGGCGGCCACCCCCGACCGGCTCAGCGGTGGAACCTCGATCTGCTGCGCGCTGAGGCTGGTGGCCAGCTGACCGAACAGCCTTGCCATCCCCACCGGCGGTTGTGGCTCCTCACGGTACGTCAGAAGCAGCAGGGCGCAGGTCTCGTCGATGCGTCGCGCTAGCTGCCGGATCAGGTCGATGGTGGCGTCATCGGCCCACTGGATGTCCTCGATGGCCAGCACCACCGGCTCACGTTGGTAGCGCTCGAGCAGGTGGTCGCGGATCTCCTCCCGGCTGGCGGAGCGCTGTAGCAGGGCGGAGAGACCGTTGCCGAGCGTGCGAGCCAGGTCGTGGATAGGGCTGAGAGGGCGCGGCGTGGCGATCCCATCGCAGTAGCCAATGGCGGCGTCCACGTTCTGCGGTACGTCGCTCAGGAAGGCGCGCAACAGCGCGGTCTTGCCGGCGCCAGCGTCGCCGCGGACCACGGCCAGCTGTCCGGCACCGTGAGTGGCGCGGTCGAGGAGTTGGGCCAGCTCGGCCATCTGCTCCGCGCGCTCGAAGAGCGCAGGAGTGGTTCCAGGCGCCGACGCCACGATCCTCACAGCCATCGGGGAACAATACTGCGAGCGCGACGGGCCGCCAAGAGTCGCAGTACCCTTGATGCTCACGCACGACGGAGTTTTCAGTTCGATGACCAGCATCGTCCAGCCGCCGGCAGCAGAAGCCAGCGAGCGGTCAGCGACCGAGCGCATCAATCATTGGATCAACGGACGCCGAGTGGCCGGCACCTCCGGGCGGAGCGGGCCGGTCTATGACCCGGCCACCGGCGAGCTGGCGCGTGAGGTCGACTTTGCATCGGTCGAGGACGTCGATGCGACGGTCGCGGCAGCAAAGGCCGCTTTCCCGGCATGGCGCGCGACGAGCCTCAGCAGGCGGACCGAGATCCTGTTCCGCATCCGCAACCTGGTCGAGGAGCATCGAGCGGAGATTGCCGCGCACCTGACCCGCGAGCACGGCAAGGTGCCGAGCGACGCCCTGGGCGAGGTCGCGCGCGGCCTCGAGAACCTCGAGTTCGCGACCGGGATTCCCCACCTGCTGAAGGGGGGCTTCAGCGAGCAGGTGA
The DNA here is from genome assembly GCA_046713375.1 of Candidatus Limnocylindria bacterium. GTDB lineage: Bacteria > Chloroflexota > Limnocylindria > QHBO01 > QHBO01 > CF-167. Next base: position 1,274 of record JBKKBV010000021.1, on the reverse strand, counting down.
GCACCGGCATCGACGTCTACCAGATCCGCCAGCCGCTTGGCGTGGCAGCCGGCATCACGCCGTTCAACTTCCCGGCCATGGTGCCGATGTGGATGTTCGGCAACGCCATCGCCTGCGGCAACACGTTCGTCCTCAAGCCGTCCGAGAAGGACCCATCGGCATCGGTCTACCTTGGTGAGCTGCTGAAGGAGGCGGGGGTCCCGGATGGGGTCTTCAACGTCATCCAGGGCGATCGGATCGCGGTCGATCGGATCCTGGAGCACCCGGACATCGCGGCAGTCTCGTTTGTGGGCTCGACGCCAGTGGCGCGGCACATCTACGAGACCGGCACCAGGAACGGGAAGCGCGTCCAGGCGCTCGGCGGCGCCAAGAACCACATGGTCGTCCTGCCCGACGCCGATATCGAGATGGCCGCGGATGCCGCCGTCTCCGCCGCCTACGGCTCCGCCGGCGAGCGCTGCATGGCCATCAGCGTGGTCGTGGCAGTCGGCGACGTGGCCGACCCGCTGGTCGATGCCATCGAGCGACGCCTGCCGAAGATCAGGGTCGGCCCGGGGACGGATGCCGAGGCCGAGATGGGTCCGCTCATCACCCGCGAGCACCGCGACAAGGTGGCCTCTTACCTGGAGAGCGGCCCCGCGCAGGGCGCAACGCTGCGGGTCGACGGTCGGCAGCATGTCCTCTTCCAGGAGGACAAGGGGTTCTTCCTCGGGGTCTCTCTGCTCGACAACGTGACCCCGGAGATGGAGTGCTACCGCAACGAGATCTTCGGCCCGGTGCTGGAGGTCGTGCGCGTCCCGACCTACACCGATGCGATGAAGGTCCTCGACGACAACCCGTACGCCAACGGCACCGCCATCTACACCCGCGACGGCGGTGCAGCCCGTCAGTTCCAGTTCGACGTCAACGTCGGCATGGTCGGCATCAACGTGCCGATCCCGGTGCCGGTGGCGTACTACAGCTTCGGCGGCTGGAAGGCGTCCCTCTTCGGTGACCTGCACATGTACGGCCCGGAGGGGATCCAGTTCTACACGCGGGGCAAGGTGGTCACCTCCCGCTGGCCCGACCCGGCGACGAGCAAGGTCGACCTGGGCTTCCCGCGCACCCGCTGAAGCCGGCATGACGGACCGATTCGAGACGCTGGCGGTCCACGCCGGCGCGGAGCCTGACGAGATCAGCGGCGGCGTTTCGCCGTCGATCCAGATGAGCGCCACCTTCCGGCAGGACGCCGTCGGCAAGCCGCGCCGCGGCTACGAATACGGGCGCAGCGGCAA